>NZ_DBNJ01000019.1:0-47902 GCF_002297765.1 Thalassolituus sp. UBA675 | reverse complement strand
TCCGTTTTATCGGGGCAAGATCATAACTATATCCCTTTAGTGCACGAAACACTGAACCACATGAGTAATGACGTTTTTTCAGTTGATGATTTTAAGGAAAAGTTTGTTGAGATTGCGGAATTTAAGATACCTACGGGTGCAGTAATCAGTTTGTTGAAAAAGGCTAACCAAAAATACCAGTTGTTGGACAAGCATCCTCAAGGAATCTACAAGATTCAAAGGGATAAGGTCAAGAACTCTAATTTTTCCACTGTGAGAGACGCAGAACAGCGCCGCTACAATGCTTTAGTTAGAACGTTTGTTAAATACTGCAGTGAGCACCAGAAAGTTGAGATAGAGGAGAAAAGTGCATCAAAATATTTCTTTGAAGTTTTATACGATATTGCCCCCTTGCTTTTTATAAACTTAAGCGACGCAGAAAAAATAAAAGAAGAACATTCTGACAAAAATAAATTTTTAGTATCTAAGTTTGTTGCACACTCAAATAAATATTGTCAAGACTCATTCGAGTCTATTCTTTCATTTGTTCGCGGCTCTATGCTAACAGAGACCTTCTACTACTCTCAAAATGCAACCGATATTGAAAACAAGCCTCTGAAGAGAGTCGTAGTTTATTTTGATACGCAATTTTTAGTTAGAATCCTCGGGTTCTCTCAGAAAGAACTTTGCATTCCATGTGAAGAATTGATGGAAATGTTGAGTGAAATGAATGTAAAAACCCGCTGCTTTAGGAATACACTTGACGAGCTTCACGGCATATTCTTCGCTGCTCTAAGCCAACTCAACCAGTATGGCAGGCTAAATCCAAATAAACCAAGTGATGTATTCGATTACATCAATCAGCACTCAATAACATCCTCTGACTTGCTGATTACAATGAATAGCCTCGAGGAAAAACTCAAAGAAAAAGGTATATTTATTGAAGAAAAACCCGAAATAATTGATGCATTTTCAATTGATGAAACAGCTTTATCTGAGAAACTTGCAGGTGTTTTTGAGCGACAATCGGACAAGGCCCGTGCACATGATATTGATTGCTTGCAAGCGGTATTTCAACTTCGTGAGGGAAGAAAACAAGATTATCTTGATAGATGTAAAGCAATTTTCATAACTACAAATGCGCAGCTGGCGAGGTTATCAACATTATTCTTCAATGAGCAATACGGTCACTCTAATGCATCTGTTTGCATGGCGGACCACGTGTTTACTTCTCTAGTTTGGATGAAGGCAGTAAAAAAGACATCTGACCTTCCAAAGGACCGATTGGTTGCAAACGTTTACTCTGCACTTTTACCTTCCGACTCTCTATGGTCTGAGTACATTAATGAAGTGAATCGCCTTAAAGATAAAGGTGAAATAAGTGAGCATGATTATCATGTTCTGATTCACAGTATGGCTGCAAGGGAGCAGTTAATGGATCAAGCATTTTCATCAGATGACAATATGTTTGGATCTGTTAGTACAATTCTCGACAAAGCCAAGAAGATATACACGAAGGAGCTAGGTAGTCGACTAGAAAGTGCTGAAAGAGAAGTGGAGTCTCAGGTTGAAAAAATAGATGGATTTGTTAACAAAATATCCTCCTTTGTTAATCATGCAGTTTTGTATGTAGTTATTGGTTTCTGGGTATTTTTACTCGGTTATGGCATAGTTCACACAACTCCTGATTCCATTGATGAAATATGGCAGTTTGAGATAAAGTCATTGGTATTTATAATCCTGATGTTAGTAACCATACTAAACCTGATTTTTGGAACGAAGTTAGTCGATCTATGTAGATCAATAGCAAGCTATTGTGGAGGAAAAGTGGCTGTGAAGGTTCGTCACCTCATAAACAACACGTAACAAGAAAATCCATAGGACATCACCGCTGTAGCGGTACCGCCTATGATTTGAGCGTTAAGAAGCAATATGAATATTAGCCACATTTACTTATCCATTCTCCTCTTGATCAGCTCTTTCGGCGTGAATGCAGGGGGCTCTCAATATACTCAAGAGTACTTAAACAATGCATGCAATTACCTCGGCTCGTTCTGTGAAATAGTAAAATTGAAGTGCATAAGTGAAGAATTACCGAATTTAGATGAGTGCCTGGTGGATTACACGATAAAGATAATTAATGCGCAAAGTATCTCACAAGACTCTGCAGATTTACGTAATGAACGATACGCACAAGAAGCGTGCGAAATACTAGGGGATGAATGTGGTTTTGTTCAGCTAGAGTGTCTGGTTGGAGGTGGATTGTTTAATACCTGCGTTGCCATGTCTTATTTTAAAATTGAGGTTTTTAAAGAGCAGTGTGGGGTGCGGGATTATAGAGAATGCCTTGAGCGTGATCGAGAATTTGGTGTTAAGGTAGTTCATGAGTTAACAATACCTAACATAGGTAAGCCGATTAAGAAGAAAATGGTGGAAGAATGCACTCATGCTGGAAATTATAAGGTGAAATCCATGGAGCTGAAGGAGTTCTATTACGGATATATGGGCAACCTTAAATATTTGAAAGAACCGATTGTACTCAGTGGAGACGATGATTATGAATACAAGAGCCAAGAAGATTACTACAATTGCATGAAAGCAGTTCTTGAAAAAGCTTATTAGAAAAGCTAAGTCAGTGTGATTGCTCCGTCCTTATGGCGCTGGGCGTCCAACTTTCTCATGAGAGCAGGCACCTCGCGAATGGGACTGAAGCCTCTTGATCTGCTCGGAACTATTTTAAATTACTGTAAGCCTCTCTAAACTCTGCTTTCTCACCCTTCACCTGAACATCTCTCGATGATTGCTGTCGACCCTCTACGGCACTATTTAACATGCCAGGTTTATCGATTGGTTAAACAGAGGAGGTGACATGAATAACTCTGAGTCTGAAGATCAACTGACGTTGCGTATCGGTCAGGAGAGGCTGATCATTCAGCGTAGATACGAAGTGATCAGTATTGCTAATGACTTTGTGATTGCTCTTTGGTTTTTGGTAGGCAGCATTCTGTTCCTGTTTCCTCAATTTGAGCATGCGGCGATCTGGTTGTTTATTCTCGGGAGTTTTCAGTTTTTGATTCGTCCGTCGATCCGGCTGGTCAGGCATATTCACCTCAGAAAAGAACCTCGGGACGGCTGGGATTGCTGAAGGTAGAGCGAATGCCGCCAAGGATATCGGTGAGAGTTCGGGTGAAAAGCAAAGAGTCTCTGCTTAAAGACTCTCCACTTAAAGACTCTCCGCTTAATAGTGTTTAGGATTGAGATATCGTTATCAGGAGTGCTTCAAATGGACATCTGCGAAATTCTGGGTGTTGATATCCCGATTATTCAGGCCCCAATGGCGGGCGTTCAGAATTGGGAGCTGGCTCTCGCTGTTTCAGAAGCGGGCGGGCTGGGTTCTATCCCGTGCGGTATGTTGTCGGTCGACCAGATCGTGTCTGAAGTAGAGAGTTTTACCGCGCGCTCCACGAAACCTTATAACCTGAATTTCTTCTGTCATGAGATGCCAGGCGTTGATGAGCCTGCGCTAAGTGTCTGGAAGAAAGCCTTGGCTGGGTACTATGACGAGTTTGACGTGTCGCCACCAGAAGGTATGTCAGGTCTTAGGTTGCCGTTTGACGATAAAGTCGCGGATGCGCTTGAGAGCTTTAAGCCGCCTGTCGTTAGTTTTCACTTTGGTCTTCCAGAACCAGAGTTACTTGAACGAGTGAAATCCTGGGGCTCGGTCGTTCTCTCTACTGCAACAACGATGGAAGAGGGTGTCTGGCTTCAGGAGAATGGCGCCGATGTTGTTATCGCTCAGGGGGTTGAGGCTGGCGGTCATCGTGGGATGTTTCTTACCAACGATGCCGACTCTCAGTTGCCGTTGGCAGAGTTGATCTCGGGGCTCGTCGCTGAATTGTCTATCCCTGTGATTGCTGCCGGTGGTATTGCCTCAGCCGCTGATGTTAAGGCGCTTTTAAGTCAGGGTGCTGCAGCGGTTCAGGTTGGTACGTCTTATTTGCTTTGCACTGAAGCAAAGACGAGTGCTCTGCATCGTGCTGCGATTAAGGATGAAAGCTCGGTCACGGCGCTGACGAATGTGTTCTCCGGGCGCCTCGCTCGCGGAATTAAAAACCGGGTGATGAATGACCTTGATTGTGTCTTTTCGGGAGTTCCTGAGTTTCCTTACGCTTCAGTGGCATTAGGCCCATTGCGCATTGCGGCGGAGGGTGTCGGTCGCTCGGACTTTACGCCTCTGTGGTCAGGTACCGTGAGAAGCGGTTGTCGTGAAGTTTCTGCAAAAGAATTAACCCGCATGCTTTGGCCCGCCTGATCGGCTTGGGGTTAGTTGGGTTTGTGTGGGTTGGGCTGGCATGACTGAGGTTGTCAGTCCTGCTCATAGGAAAGCAGCGAACCTATTTTGCACCTTGCTGTCGACATAGTGATCACATAATGCCGATATAGTGGCCATTAAACAGAAACTCTTAAGCAGGGCAATGATGGATTATGCGTCTCTTTGATTTCTTTCTTATAGGTCTGTCTGTTCTCCTGGCAGGCCTCTCTTCAATTGCATCCGCTGCGCCTTCGGTTCAGGTTGTCTATCGAGGGCTTGATAGTCCTTGGGGATTGGCTGAGGTTGCGCCGGGTAAGCTGCTGGTCTCTGAGAAGGGGGGTAACTTCGTTCTTGTTGATGTTCAGTCCGGGGATGCACGCGACATCGCGGGCGCCCCAAAGGTCGTAGCGAATGGTCAGGGTGGTCTTCTCGATGTGGCTGTTCCGCGTAATTATAAAGCCGGTGGTTGGATTTATTTTACCTACAGTGCGCCTGTTCAGGGTGAGGCTGCAACCGCTCTGGCGCGAGCAAAGTTGAATCTGAAGGGCGGGATGTTGACTGACCGTCAGACTCTGTTGGTGACTACCTCAGTATCGGACACGTCCCGCCATTTTGGCAGCCGTATTGCGTTTGATGACGATCATGTGTTTTTTACTGTCGGTGATCGCGGTGTCCGTGAAAATGGCCAGGATCTCAGAACACACGCTGGCACAGTGATCCGCTTGAAGCGCGATGGCTCTGTACCTGAGGATAATCCTTTTATTGAGTCAGAGCAGGGGCTGGATGAAATCTGGTCGTATGGTCATCGCAATGCTCAAGGTATCACTTTTGATGCAGAGGGTCGTCTGTGGGTTATTGAGCACGGCCCGCGGGGTGGTGATGAGCTTAATCTGATTGCTAAAGGTGAGAATTATGGCTGGCCTGTGGTTTCTCAGGGTAAGGAATATTGGGGGCCTTTTGATGTTGGTGTTAAGGAAAAGGATGGGATGCAGCCAGCGGCGAAAGTTTACGTGCCGTCGATTGCGCCGGGGAGTCTGATCTCAGTCAGAAGTGACAAGTACGGCTGGAAAGGTGATTTGTTGTCTGGGGCGCTCAAGCTGACGCATCTGAACAGAATTGTTATGAAGGACGGTAAGCCTGTAGATGAAGAACGTTACTTTGAAGAGCGTGGTCAGAGGCTGCGTGCGTTGCTTGAAGATAGCGAAGGTGTCATCTTTATTGCTACGGATGCCGGTGAGTTGTGGAGGCTTGATCCTTAATGCCATGCACTGGCGTTTCGCCAGGCGGTATATGGAATAAAAAAGGGCGCTTAAGCGCCCTTTTTTTGATGTGTAACTTCTATTGCGATTACTGGTCGTGCAGTTCTTCGCAAGCGAATAGGGTGTTCTCAAGCAGTTTGGCGCGAGTCATTGGGCCAACGCCGCCGGGAACAGGAGTGATGTGTGAGGCGCGCTCTGCAGCTGCATCGAAGTCAACGTCACCGACCAGCTTGCCGCTGTCGAGACGGTTGATGCCTACGTCAATAACGATAGCGCCTTCTTTCACCCATTCGCCTTTAACAATGCCAGGTTTGCCAACGGCAACGACAACGATGTCGGCCTGATTTACGAAGCTCTCAAGGTCTTTAGTGAAGCGGTGGCAGGTGGTCACTGTGCAGCCTTTCAGCAGAAGCTCGAGACCCATCGGACGGCCAACGATGTTTGATGCGCCAACAATCACGGCATGCATGCCGGTGATATCCTGGCCGGTGCCATCCAACAGATCCACGACTCCGGCAGGGGTGCATGGGCGGAGCAGGGGCATGCGCTGAGCCAGACGGCCAACGTTGAATGGGTGGAAACCATCGACGTCTTTGGTTGGATCAATACGCTCAAGAATTTCGTCAGATTTAAGACCTTCCGGCAGCGGCAGCTGAACCAGAATGCCGTCGACGTCGTTGTCGTTGTTGAGTTGGTCAATAAGATCGAGCAATTCCTGCTGACTGGTTGTTGCCGGGAGGTCGAATGCTTTGCTGTTTATGCCTACCTGCTCACAGTCTTTGCGCTTGTGCGATACGTAGACCTGAGATGCCGGGTCGGTACCAACCAGAATGACGGCGAGGCCGGGAGCACGCTTGCCTTGCTCAAGGCGTGCATCAACACGCTCTTTAATGGATTCGCGCATGGCTTTGGCGGTGGCGTTGCCGTCAATCAGTTGTGCGGTCATTGAGTATCAACCCTAACAGTAAGCTGTAAAGCGCGGGATTTTCTCATGCCCGGGCCGTAAAACAAAGGGGGCGGGGCGGACTTTCATCAGTCTGGTGAGAAATTAACCGAAGCATTTGTTTTTAAACATTTTTTTGAAAAACCCGTTGACGGGAATCTAAGCCATCTATAATATGCGCATCCACTTGAGGGGCACAGCCTTTTAAGTTGTTAGATCGGGGTATAGCGCAGTCTGGTAGCGCGCCTGGTTTGGGACCAGGATGTCGGGAGTTCGAATCTCTCTACCCCGACCATTTAATCTCTCGGATTAGATGGACATGCGCCCGTAGCTCAACTGGATAGAGCATCGGCCTTCTAAGCCGAGGGTTGCAGGTTCAAGCCCTGCCGGGTGCGCCATTTTAATGGCAGCTCAGCAGTCTATGTGGTGGCCGTAGCTCAGTTGGTAGAGTCCAGGATTGTGATTCCTGTTGTCGCGGGTTCGATCCCCGTCGGCCACCCCACTTTCTCCCCCTTGTCTTGATAGTTTTATAGCCCTTTCGGGCCTATCTTCGTTCCTCTATTTCTGGTGGTTTTAACGTATTGCTCCTTGAGCTATAATCCGCGACCTTTATTTATTGACGGTTGGCCGGAGGCTCGCCGTTCCCACGAAAACTGATATGAGAGGCATCTATGCAAGTGTCCATTGAGACAACCTCTGGTCTTGAACGTTGCATGACCGTTGGTGTACCCGCTGCGGAAGTAGAAGCGCAAGAAGTTGTAGAGTTAAAGCGCATCGCACAAAGCCAGAAAAACCAGAAAACTCCTGGCTTCCGTACTGGTAAGCCTCTGCCTCCGAAGGTTCTGAAGCAGCGTTTCGGTAAGCAGGCTCGCCTGGAAGCTGTTTACAACCAGATGCAGCAGACTTTCTTTAAGGCGGTTCAGGAGCAGGAAATCAAGCTGGCAGGTATGCCTAAGTTTGAGCCTACTGTTGATGAAGCAGGAAAAGATCTTGAGTTCAAAGCAGTCTTCGAAGTGTACCCAGAGATCGCTTTGGCTGGCTTCGACAGCATCAAAATCGAGAAGCGCAGCGCTGAAGTTACTGATGCTGACCTCGACACTATGCTTGAAAACCTGCAGAAGCAGCAGGCTAAGTGGAACGAAAGCGAAGAAGCCGCCGCTGATGGCGACCAGGTTGTTGTAGATTTCGAAGGTTTCATCGACGGTGAAGCGTTCGAAGGTGGTCAGGCAAACGACTACAACCTGACTCTGGGTTCTAACTCTATGATCCCAGGTTTTGAAGACGGTCTGGTTGGTAAGAAGGCCGGCGAAGAAACAACACTTGATGTTGCTTTCCCAGCGGATTACCACAAAGAAGATCTTCAGGGTAAACCAGCTCAGTTCAAAGTGACTGTTAAAGCAGTTAAGAAGCCTGAAATGCCAGAGCTGAACGAAGACTTCTTCAAAGGTTTCGGTATCGAAACTGCTGACCTGGAAGAGTTCAAGGTTGAGATTCGTAAGAACATGGAGCGTGAGCTCGGTCGTGCGATCCGCAACCTGACCAAGCAGCAGGTTATTGCTGGTCTGCAGGAAAACAACGAAGTTGAAGTTCCTTCTGCACTGGTTGATCAGGAAATTGATCGTCTGCGTCAGCAAGCTGTTCAGCAGTTTGGTGGTGGTCAGCAGATGGATGCAAGCATGCTTCCGGCTGAACTGTTCAAAGAACAGGCTGAAAAGCGTGTTGTTATCGGCCTGCTGATGAATGCAGCGATCGAATCTGCAGATCTGAAGCCAGACGAAGAGAAAGTTGAAGCGCTGATCGAAGAGATGGCGTCTGCTTACCAGGAGCCAGAACAGGTTCGCGAATACTACAACAGCAACCCGCAGCAGAAAGCTCAAGTTGAAGCTCTGGCTCTTGAAGACCAGGTAGTAGAGAAGGTTCTTGAGTCTGCTCAGGTGAGCGAAGTTGAGTCTAATTATGAGGAAGTTGTGCGTCTGGCTAACCAGCCTGCGTAAGAACTTACCATTCAGACCTGACTTTCAGCCAAGACATGGCTAAACTGAAAGACAGCCGCTATCCTTTAAGGATAACGGCTGTTTTTCTTTTTACTCACGTCAGGGAGTGCAGGGTCGAATGTTTGACTCCATGAAGCAACAATCAGAAATTATCGATAACGCTCTGGTACCAATGGTGGTAGAGCAGTCCGCGCGCGGCGAGCGCTCTTACGATATCTACTCACGCCTGCTGAAAGAGCGTGTCATCTTCCTGGTTGGTCAGGTCGAAGACCATATGGCAAACCTGGTCGTAGCCCAGCTGCTGTTCCTTGAGTCTGAGAACCCGGACAAAGATATTCACCTTTACATTAACTCACCGGGTGGCTCGGTCACTGCGGGTATGTCGATCTATGACACCATGCAGTTCATTAAGCCTGATGTGAGCACTATGGTTATTGGTCAGGCGTGCTCAATGGGTGCATTCTTGCTTGCAGCGGGCGCAGAAGGTAAGCGTTACAGCGTACCGAATTCACGCGTGATGATTCACCAGCCAAGTGGTGGTGCTCAGGGTCAGGCGACCGATATTCTTATCCACGCTCAGAACATCCAGGACACGAAAGACCGCCTGAATCGCATTCTTGCGGAACATACGGGCCAACCTCTGGACAAAGTTATTGCGGATACCGAACGCGATAACTTTATGGATGCAGAAGCGGCTAAAGCCTACGGGATTGTCGACGAAGTCCTGACAAAACGGGCATAACGAAATATTCCGCTTTAATTCTCTCCGACGGCTTGAAATTGCCGTCGGAAGCATCCATCTTTGAATAAACAGTAAGTAAGACGACGAGGCAGTCGAATGACCGACGAAACAAAAGGCAAAGGCGACGACGGTAAGCTGCTTTACTGCTCTTTTTGCGGTAAAAGCCAGCATGAAGTCCGTAAGTTGATCGCCGGGCCTTCGGTGTTTATCTGTGACGAATGCGTTGATTTGTGCAACGACATCATTCGTGAGGAAGTACAGGACGCCGAAACAAAAGGGAGCTCAGATCAGTTGCCAACTCCGCAGGAGATCAAGGCGACTCTGGATGAATACGTAATTGGCCAGGATAAGGCGAAGGTGGTGCTGGCAGTTGCCGTGTACAACCACTATAAGCGCCTGCAGCACGATGGTGGCAAGACTGGCGTAGAGCTTTCTAAGAGTAATATTCTCCTGATCGGTCCTACTGGTAGTGGTAAAACGCTGCTGGCTGAAACGCTGGCGCGTCTTTTGAACGTTCCATTTACTATCGCCGATGCAACAACGCTGACTGAAGCGGGTTACGTGGGTGAGGATGTTGAGAATATCATTCAGAAACTGCTGCAGAAGTGTGATTACGATGTCGACAAGGCGCAGCGCGGCATTGTTTATATTGACGAAATCGATAAGATCTCGCGTAAATCTGACAACCCATCCATCACTCGTGACGTATCGGGTGAGGGTGTTCAGCAGGCACTTCTGAAACTGATCGAAGGTACTGTTGCTTCTGTTCCGCCTCAGGGTGGACGTAAGCATCCGCAGCAGGAGTTCCTGCAGGTAGATACGGGCAATATCCTGTTCATCTGTGGTGGTGCTTTTGCCGGACTGGACAATATCATCCGTGACCGCTCTGAGAAGAGTTCCATCGGTTTTTCTGCCACTGTGAAGGGCAAAGAAGACGAGAAGGCGGTTGGTGAAGTTCTGCGCGAAATTGAATCAGGAGATCTGGTTAAGTTCGGTCTGATTCCTGAATTTATTGGTCGTCTGCCGGTTGTGGCAACGCTGGATGAGCTGGATGAAGACGCGCTTGTACGTATTCTGACCGAACCGAAGAACTCGCTTGTACGTCAGTATCAGCGTCTCTTCGAAATGGAAGACGTTGAGCTCGAGTTCCGTGACACTGCGCTGGACGCTATCGCTAAACTGGCGATGGAGAGAAAGACCGGTGCTCGTGGCTTGCGTTCAATTCTTGAAGCGGCGCTGCTTGATAGTATGTACCGCGTACCGTCAGAAGAGCATGTCGCCAAAGTTGTGGTCGAGGATTCCGTTATCCGCGGCGAAGCCGAACCGCTCATTATTTATGAAAGCAATGATGTTGGTAAAGTCTCACCAGATGACGACTGATCCACACTTTTAGAATTGCGTTACAGAGAAGGGGCCGAATGGCTCCTTTTCTTTTTCTGTCCCCTTGTAATCCTCTGTTGCCATCCCCAATATCAATAGTGTTACAGATACTTTGAACAGGTTGTAAATATGTCACAGCAAAACCTTCCGTTATTGCCTCTCCGTGACGTCGTGGTGTTTCCAGCGATGGTCATTCCTCTGTTTGTCGGACGTGAAAAATCGATCAACGCACTGCAGGAGGCAATGGATGGAGATAAACGCATCATGCTGGCTGCACAGCGCGATGCCGCCGACGATGCACCTGTTCTTGAAGGTATGCACGAGACAGGAACGCTAGCCACCATTCTGCAGCTACTGAAGCTCCCTGACGGTACTGTGAAAGTACTCGTTGAAGGTGATGTCCGTGCTCGACTGGACAATCTGGTCGACGCCGGTGACATGTACCGCGGTGACATCACGGTTGTCGAAGAGGAAGAATTAAGCGAGCGCGAGAATGAAGTGCTGCTCCGTTCATTAACCGGTCATTTCGAACAGTATGTTCAGCTGTCGAAGAAAGTCCCGAGTGAAGTTCTTTCAACTATCTCGAATATCGAAGATGCCAGCCGTCTGGCCGACACCATTGCTGCACACCTCTCCCTGAAGCTGGAAGAGAAGCAGGACGTTCTTGAGGTTCTCAATGCGAAAGATCGTGTCGAGCACTTGATGGAGCTGATGGAGTCCGAGATTGATCTTCTCAAAGTCGAGAAACGGATTCGCGGCCGTGTTAAGAAGCAGATGGAAAAAAGCCAGCGTGAGTATTACCTGAATGAGCAGATGAAAGCCATTCAGAAAGAGCTTGGCGATATGGAAGACGGCTCTAATGAATTTGAAGAGCTGACGAATCGTATTGAAGAGTCAGGCATGAGCAAAGACGCTCGTGAAAAGGCCGATGCTGAGCTGAAGAAGCTGCGCATGATGTCACCAATGTCTGCAGAAGCGTCTGTGGTTCGCGGTTATCTTGATTGGTTGATCAATATTCCCTGGAAAAAGCGCAGTCGGGTAAACAACGATATCGCTAAAGCCAGCGAGATCCTGGATGCGGATCACTTCGGTCTTGAGGAAGTAAAAGAACGTATTCTTGAGTACCTGGCAGTACAGAGCCGCGTTAAGAAAGTGAAGGGCGCGGTGCTGTGTCTGGTAGGGCCTCCGGGTGTGGGTAAAACGTCACTGGGTAAATCCATTGCCCGTGCGACCAATCGTAAGTTTGTAAGAATGGCGCTCGGTGGCGTGCGTGACGAAGCTGAGATTCGTGGTCATCGTCGTACCTATATCGGCTCTATGCCGGGCAAACTGATCCAGAAAATGTCCAAGGTTGAAGTGAAGAACCCACTTTTCCTGTTGGATGAAATCGACAAAATGGGCATGGATCATCGTGGTGATCCGGCATCGGCACTTCTTGAGGTGCTTGATCCGGAGCAGAACACTGCATTTGCCGATCATTATCTCGAAGTCGACTACGATCTGTCTGATGTGATGTTTGTCTGTACTTCGAACAGTATGGATATTCCCGGTCCGCTGCTGGATCGTATGGAAGTTATTCGTATCCCGGGCTACACCGAAGACGAGAAAGTAAATATTGCGCGTCGTTATCTGCTGCCTAAGCAGATTAAGCTGAATGGCCTCAAAGACAGTGAAATTGAAGTGTCTGATGATCGTCTGCGCGAGATTATTCGTTACTACACGCGTGAGGCGGGTGTGCGTGGCCTTGAACGTGAAGTCGCGAAACTGTGCCGTCGTGTAGTGAAAGCAAATATGCTTGATAAATCGAATGTGCAGCGCGAAATCAGTGAGGAAATGCTTCAGGATCACCTGGGTGTGCGCAAGTTCTCCTACGGGCTGGCGGCTTCCGATAATCAGGTTGGCCAGGTGACTGGTCTGGCGTGGACGTCGGTTGGCGGTGAGCTGCTGACTCTGGAAGGCGCTGCAACGCCGGGTAAAGGGCGTATCGTCAAAACCGGTAAGCTGGGTGAGGTGATGCAGGAGTCTATTCAGGCGGCACTCACGGTCGTTCGCTCGCGTGCTGCGGGTATGGGGATCGCAGAAGACTACTTCGAGAAGCACGACCTGCATATTCACGTACCAGAGGGGGCTACGCCGAAGGATGGTCCGAGTGCTGGTATTGGTATGGTTACCGCTCTGGTTTCTGTGATGACGGGAATTCCGGTTCGTGCCGATGTTGCCATGACGGGTGAAATTACCCTGCGCGGTAAAGTGCTAGCGATCGGTGGTCTGAAAGAGAAGCTTCTTGCGGCGCATCGCGGTGGAATTAAGACGGTTGTCATTCCAAAAGAGAATGAAAAAGACCTGAAGGATATCCCGGATAACATTAAAGCCGACTTGCAGGTTCTCCCTGTTGACTGGATTGATGAAGTTCTGGATGTTGCGCTCGAGAGCAAGCCAGAGGATGTAATTGGTGAAATTATGACCACTGACGATGCGAACACGAAAAAAGATGACTCAGGTCGGCCAAGTACACACTAAGGTCGCTTGACGCTCTTGGGGGTAGTTGGTATAAATCAACGCTCTCAAGTTTCTGTAGCGATCATCCAGTCGCACAACAAAACTAAAGATATGGATGCAATAAGGGGATAAGTGTGAACAAGTCTGAACTGATTGATGCTATTGCGGCTTCTGCTGATCTGCCAAAAGCAGCGGCTGGTCGTGCTCTGGATGCCATGATTGAGGCAGTGGGCGGTGCTCTGAAAGAAGGTGACCAGGTTGCTCTGGTTGGCTTTGGTACTTTCCTGGTTAAAGAGCGTGCTGCTCGTACAGGTCGTAACCCGCAGACTGGCGCTCCGATCGAAATCAAAGCGGCTAAAGTACCTGGCTTCAAGCCTGGTAAAGCGCTGAAAGACGCTGTCAACTAAGACACCGTTGTAAGGGTTAGGACCGGTAGTTCAGTTGGTTAGAATACCGGCCTGTCACGCCGGGGGTCGCGGGTTCGAGTCCCGTCCGGTCCGCCAGAATAAAGCGCATCCTTGATGCGCTTTTTTTGTGTATAGTGCTGTTGCTGACGATCAGCTCTCATAATTATTAATGCCGCTTGTCGCGGTAGGCACTAAGTCCGGAATCACCGGGCATTAGGGAGGAAACATGCTACAGACCATGCGTAATAATGCGCAGGGCATCATCGCCAAAATCATCGTAGGTTTTATTATTGTTGTTTTCGCACTTTGGGGTGTTGAAAGCATTGTCAATCTTGGCGGTGGCGAAAAACCCGTAGCGACGGTTGGCGACTATGAGATTAGCCGCGTCGAGGTTCAGCAAAAAATTGCTGAGCAGAAAAATCAGCTGCGTCGTCAGTTTGGCGATCAGTACGATGACGGTCTGTTCAATGACAAGTTTCTTGAGCAGTCGGCTGTTGAACAATTGATTAACGAAAAAGTTGCACAGACTCAGGCGGACAAACTCGACCTGTATGCAGCAAAGGGTATCGTTGATCAAATGATTGTAAATACGCCTTCGTTCCAAACGGCGGGCGAGTACGATCCGGAACAATTTAAGCTGGTTCTGCGGATGAATGGTTATTCAGTTGCGCAGTACCGTGCAATGCTGGCTGACAGTGTTCGTCAGAATCAGGTTCGTGCAGCCTTCATGCTGTCGACCATTGAAACTCCATTCGAAATGCAGTTGCGCCAGTCTCTTGAAAATGAACAACGCACATTCTCTTACGCTTCGGTATCAGCGGATCAGTTTAAAGATTCTGTCGAAGTGCTGGATGATGAAATTACTGCGTATTACGACGAGAATATACAGCGTTTCATGACTCCAGAGCGTGCGCGCATTCGTTATGTGCTCCTGTCTCGCGACAGCATTGAAAATGCACAGGAAGTCACTGACGAAGATCTCGAAGTGGCATATCAGGATTACGTTGCTGATATCGAACAGAATGAACAGCGTGAATCTGCGCATATTCTGTTCCTGACCGAAGACCGTTCTGAAAGCGAAGCGCTTGAACTGGCAGAAGCTGCTCGTACGCGCCTCGAGAATGGTGAGTCGTTCGCGACTGTCGCGGCGGATGTATCAGAAGATGGCGGTTCGGTTGACATGGGCGGCTCATTGGGTGTTAACCCTCGCGGTGCGTTTGACCCAGCGTTCGATGATGCTCTTTTCGCGCTCGAAGAAGGCGAAGTGTCCGAGCCAATCGTGACTGAATTCGGTGTTCACATTATTAAGGCTGTATCCGTTCAGTCTGCAGATGTTCCCGCGATGGCTGACGTTCGTGATGAACTGGTCGATATCGTAAAAGCTGAGAAGGCAGGCTTCCTGTTCGCTGAGCGTAGCCAGGAACTCGCTAATTCAGCGTTCTCGGCTGAAACGATTGAAGAGCTGGCAGCAAGTTCAGGCCTCGAGGTTCAGACCAGTGATTATTTTACCCAGACAAGTGGTCAGGGTGTTGCTGATTCAGATCAGGTTCGCCGGGCAGCCTTTGAAGATAACATGAAGCTTGATCGTGAGCTGAGTGACCTTGTCGATATGGAAGCAGGCTCTATGGTGTTCGTTGTTGATGATTATCAGGATGCTCAGCCTAAGCCACTCGATGAAGTTCGTGGTCAGGTTGTTGCTGCTCTGACCAGCCAGAAAGCGCTTGAGGCTGCTTCTGAGAAGGCTCAAGCTATTCTCGCAGGTGAGGCAGATGCTGACTGGAGTGAGGTGACGACCACACTGCGTCAATCAACAGATGCGCCTCGTGTTGCACAGCAGAAGGCCTTTGCACTGGCTGAAGGCGAGTCAGATGTAGTGTCTTCACCTGCTGGGTATACAGTGGTCAAACTGACGTCTGTTGATCGTAAGTCATGGGAAGATATGGCGTTAACGGATGAGCTTAAAACCTCTGTTCGCAATCAGTCTGCCCGTGACGATATGGTGAGCTACCAGGCATGGTCAAAAGCTAATACTGAGATTTCCCAGTAAGGTAATTCAGTAGTTAGTCCGAACAATAAAAAAGGCAGCCGTGGGCTGCCTTTTTTATTGGTTAGTCGGGTCACTGCCCCAAAAACGATTTATTAATCGTCCATCTCTTCCAGACTCATGGCACAGGTGTTAAACCCACCGTCGACATAGATATTCTGTGCCGTTACACCTGATGCCATGTCGGAACACAAAAATACCGCGGTATTTGCGACTTCCGCAGCCGTGATGTTTCGTTTGAGTGGAGCACGCTCTGCGTTTTTCTTGAGCATTTTTCGGAAGCTCTTAATGCCGGACGCAGCCAGCGTTTTTATAGGCCCGGCAGAAATTGAATTGACGCGGATACCATCAGGTCCGGTTGAGCCTGCGAGGTAGCGCACAGACGCTTCGAGCGAGGCCTTAGCGAGCCCCATGACGTTATAGTTTGGCAGTGTCTGCTGAGAGCCGTGATACGTCAGCGTGAGCATGGCTCCGTTCCGGCCTTCCATCATTGGTTTTGCGTGCTTTGCCAGTGCCACGAAGCTGTAGGAGCTGATGTCGTGTGCCACCCGGAAACCTTCTCGGCTGGTGACGTCGAGATAATCGCCATTGAGTTCCTCAGCTGGAGCAAACCCTACGGAGTGGATGAGGATATCTATGCCGTCCCATGTTTCTTTAAGCGAATCAAACACGCCCTGAATGTCGTCATCTGATGATACGTCACAGGGGAAGCACAGATCTGAATTCCAGTCTGCAGCCATTTTTTTAACACGTTCGCCGAGCTTGTCACCCTGATACGTAAACGCCAGCTCGGCACCTTCTCTGTGAAATGCCTCTGCAATGGCATAGGCGATTGAATGTTTGCTGGCCACGCCAACAATAAGGGCTTTCTTGCCACTGAGTAGACCCACACTAGGCTCCTGTTATTCTGGTTGTGTCGTGTTGTTGGTTGCGGGGTAGCGTATTACCACGGGCTCTTCATCCTCGTCCCGGTCAGGCCTGCCAAGAACGCGCGCTCTCTGTCGCCGGTCTAGCCCGATGTAGCCACCCTGATAGATGTCTGTCGGTGAGAGGAGGTCACCTTTTTCTTCTCCCGGCTCCGGGAGTGTCACCCAGGGCCAGCATGCGTATTGATAATAGGGAATGTCGTATAGAGCGGCAATATGGAGGTTGCTGTCATTCGACGAAAGATAACGTAGTACTTCTGCATGGTTTGCGATCTTGCTTTGCGGAAGGGCGATTATTGCCGCCTCATAAAACCCGGTTCGTACCCGGGATTTGAATATCCGTGATGGCACTTGAGAGTATTCAGCCTGGCTGGCCCAGTTCAGTGTTGGTGCGGGGCTGAAAATAACATCGGCAACCAGGCCTTCGGACTTCTCACCATCAACTGCGCTGAATACTTGCTCCTTCAGAAGAGTAAAGCGATCTTGATCCAGGCTGCCAGAAGCAATCAGTAAAACGCTGAGTGGGTTCTCGGCTTCACTGATAATGTGAGTAATGTTTTTGATTTCAAGCAGTGTCTTCAGCCACTCATCGGCGCTGTCGGATATTGATGTCGTGCTGATGCAGTCAACCTGGCCTTGTATGAATTGATCGAACCTCTCCGCTGAAGCTTTATGAAAGACTATTTTCCGTATTCTGAATCGATCACTCAGTGCAGGTACATTGTCTCCCCACCAGTCAGGGTTTCTCTCCAGACTCATGGTGGTGCCATTCAGATCGGTAGGGAGGTAAGGGCCGTTTACTGGTGGACGTGCATCAGCGGCCATGCCCGCGGCGTGCCCGGGCATGATTCGTAATCCAAATAATGCTTCGGGTGCTCTGTCATACTTTTGTGAGTAGTGGAGAGCGAAGTGTTCGGCATCGTATTGCGTAATCCCCGTCAAAGACTGATTAATCAGCTGACGTTGATAGGGTGTCCCGGACGTTAGCTCTGACAAGTAGAAAAGAGTGTATATAGCGTCTTTTGTTGTGACGGGTATGCCATCGCTCCAGGTTGCCCCTGGATGGATGCGGAAAATGATTTTGTGGTTGTCTGGCTCGTCACGCCAGCTTGCTGCCAGAAGCGGTGGCCGGAGACCATCCGTCCCCGGCTTTCCTGCCAGAGGAACATAAAGATCGTCCAGGAGGTCGTCTGATGGTGTTGACGGCAGGCGCTTCCAGTTTTTTGGGAGCGTAGTGGTGAGGGTGGTGAACGCACCTGCTATCTTGACGGCTGACTCTGATTCTATGACATCGACGACAGGTAGCTCTGGTAGCGTTCTGGCATCTTCAACAAATACATCGAGGGCGAAGGACATTGAGGCGCTCAGGGTCAGCCAGAGCGCCAGTGCAGCGAGGTAGGGTTTAGCGAATGACATCTACATACAAAGTCAGATTCTGGCCGGGCTTCAGATAACGGCCCCCCAGTTTGCTTGAGTTCCAGCGCTTGATGTCGGACACCGTGACATTGAAGCGGGAACCGATGGTGCTCAGGTTGTCACCGCTGCGCACTTTGTAATACACCTTACGCACTTCCTCTCGCTGACCGTCAGACTCCGTGGTCCAGATGGTCAGCTTCTGACCGACTCTGAGTGGGTCGCCAGGCGCCATGCCATTCCAACGACTCAGTTTATTGACCGAGGTGTCGTACATGCGAGCAATCTTCCAGAAGCTGTCGCCATTCTTAACGCGGTAATCTACGCGCTGTGAGCGGTTTGCCGTTTGACCTGCATTCTGCTTGCGGGTCAGGCGCTCACTCAGGCTCAAACCATATTCGCCGCCGGCTTTTAGTGCAGAAGGAATAAGAAGCTGCTGACCCGCGTAGATGGTGTCTGACTTCAACTGATTGGCGCTGCGGACAACTTCCGCCGTGATGTTATGTTTCCGGGCAATAGTGATCAGGCTGTCGCCCGAACGAACCACGTATCGTTGCCATTTCAGTCTCGAGTTCTCATCCAGGTTGGCGAGGTTCTCTCGATAGATAAACTCCTGCGTCGCAGGAATCAGGACTTCGTGAGGGCCGTCAGGATGAGTTGCCCAGCGATTAAATTGTGGATTCAGGCGATAGATCTCATCGAGGTCGGTGTCTGCAAGTTCGGCGACCTGTGACAGGTCAATCTGACCACCTGTTGGCACGATAGCGAAGTAGGGAGCATCTTCAATATCTCTCCAGGCGATGTCGTAATCTTCCCTATGCTTCAACAGGTAGGAAATAGCGACGAGCTTAGGCACATAAGCACGGGTCTCTTTAGGAAGATCCAGACTCCAGAAATCGGTATCCAGCCCTTTGCGTTTGTTCTTTCTGATGGCTTTTCTTACGGTGCCTGCACCAGAGTTGTAACTGGCAAGCGCGAGCATCCAGTCGCCATCGAAGCGACCTGCAAGGTATTCGAGGTAATTGAGGGCCGCGTTGGTAGCGCTGCGAATGTCGCGGCGACCGTCATGCCACCAGTCCTGATGGAGCCCGTAGGCGCGACCTGTCGACGGTATAAACTGCCACACGCCTGAAGCACGGCCATGACTGTAGGCGAAGGGGTCGAAGGCACTTTCGACAACCGGGAGCAAAGCCAGTTCGCCCGGAATCTCGCGACGTTCAACTTCGCTTGCGATGTAGTGAAGATAGCGGCGCGCACGATCAGATACCTGTTCCAGGTGTCGTGGGTGTCTGATGTACCAGTCCATGTGACGTTTTACGCGCGAATTTGATGTGTCGAGTTCAAGTCCGAAATTACGAACAACACGATCCCAGGAAGTTGCTGGCGCCAGAGGCTCCGTAAACTCTTCTTCGGGAACTGGTTCGGCCTGGAGGGCTGGTGCGGTGTCGCTGACTGGCTGATCTGGTGCGATGCCTGCGATGTTGTCTTCTGAGGCAGGCTCGTTTTTCGGGGCGATGGAACTGCACGCTGACAGGACTGCCGTCAGCAGGCATACTTGCAATAACTTCATACAACTGGTGTCTGACTACGTTTTCCTGTCAGTCTATCAGCATAATCCATGCCCGCAAGGCGAACAGTGTCAAATGAAACACGGCCACAGAATAAAAACTCAGGTTCAGAAGCGATGGTTGAGTCGCAAGGATACACAAAGACTGATGGCGCTGGAGGGCTCGTGGCTTGAGGAAAGAGTCTCCCACTTAAGAGGACGTCATCTTCTTTACGCCGGCGTAGATTCAGACCCTAAGTTCCTGAGTCGTAGTCGGGCGGATCATACCTTTCGCGTGGGTTTGCCCTGGCAGAGAGGCCTGGTTGATTGTCAGGCTCAGATCGATAATACGCGCTGGCCGTTCCCTGATGAAGCGCTTGATGTCGTGGTTCTTCAGCATGCGCTCGATATGACAAACCGGCCACACCAGTTGGTGCGGGAGGCCACTCGCTCGCTTGTTTCGGGCGGTTATCTGGTTGTTGTTGGATTTAATCCCTACAGCACCTGGGGTGGTGTTCGGTGGCTGCGAACCATGTCGACAGAATTGCCCTGGGTGTCAAACCCTGTCGCACCATTACGCTTGTCAGACTGGCTGATGCTACTGGACTTCCGGGTTGAAAATATCACTACCGCTGCGCATTTATGGCCTGTAAAAATTGGATCTGAAGCTATGAGCCGCCGGTTTGATCGTGTTCTGGCAGGCAATCGGATGGTCGCCGGAAATATATACCTTTTGGTGGCACGGAAAACCGTAGCAGGCATGACAACCATACGTTCAGGGCGTAAAGTGCGGCGCGAACCGAAACTGGGCTTCGCGATTCCTGCGACCAGAAAGCCTGTATCCAGAACCAGAGGATCACTGTAAGACATGAAAGTAGAGCTGTTCACCGATGGTGCGTGTAAAGGTAACCCGGGCCCGGGAGGCTGGGGCGCATTGTTAAAATACGGCGAAAACGAAAAAGAGCTGTGGGGCGGCGAAAACAATACGACGAACAATCGTATGGAGCTCATGGCTGCAATCGAGGGCCTGAAGGCTTTGACCCGCCCTTGTCAGGTTGTTCTGACAACAGACTCAAAGTACGTAAAACAAGGCATTAATCAGTGGTTGGCTGGTTGGAAAAAAAACGGTTGGAAGACGGCATCAAAACAACCGGTGAAAAATAAAGATTTGTGGCAAGCTCTCGATAAGGAGTGCTCGCGCCATGAGGTTGAGTGGCACTGGGTAAAAGGGCATGCCGGCCATGATGGTAATGAACGTGCGGATCAACTGGCAAATCGTGGTGCAGCAGAGGCAGTTAAATGAGACAGGTAGTACTTGATACAGAAACCACCGGTATTGGCGATGGTCACAGAATCATAGAAATCGGCTGTGTTGAGGTTATTAAACGCAAGCTGACCGGACGGCATTATCACGTTTATATCAACCCTGAGCGGCCTATTGATGAAGAAGCAGCAGAGGTCCATGGCATTACCAACGAGTGGCTGATTGAACAGGGCGCGCCTGTATTCAGTCAGGTCGTTGATGATTTCCGCACGTTTATTGATGGCGCTCAGCTCGTTATTCACAACGCGCCGTTTGACGTCGGTATGATGGATGCGGAATTCTCGCGCTTGAATATGACGCCAACACGCGATTTCTGTGGCATCCTTGATACGCTTGTGATGGCCCGCCAGATGCACCCGGGTGCACGTGCCAGCCTCGATGCCTTGTGTAAACGCTATGGTATTGATAACTCGCACCGTGAACTCCACGGCGCTTTGCTCGATGCCGAAATTCTGGCCGATGTTTATCTGATGATGACCGGCGGCCAGACGGATCTCGCCCTTGGGGAGGACGAATCAGATTCGGCGGTTGTCGAGCTTGATCTGGGCGACATCAAAGTCGATGCAGCGGCATTGAAAGTAGTAAAGGCCACTACAGAGGAAGCAGCCGCCCACGAGGCGTTTCTGGACTTGATAGACAAGAAAAGTGAAGGGGCGCTGTGGCGTCGCTCTTAATAATAAAAAACTGAATGGCGAAACTGCGAAGGCGAGCACGGATTTATCAACCAGGCAGGTTATGTTGAACTATGCCGTTTCTACGGGATATCGGTGCGTCTGTCTGCCAGTTGATGAAAACACCCATCACTCCGGTAGAATCCGCCAGAGCGACTATTCAGTAATAAATAACCCGGCGGCGTTATTGGTCGGACAGGAAGACAATAAAAATGGCAGATTTACCTAGCGCAGAAGTTTCAAATCAGTTCGCATCGTCGTTACACGTGGTGCGCAAAGAGATTGAAAACGCGCTGGACCATGCGGCGGTTCAGCTGGATACCTACAGTACCGATGACAGTGAAGAGACCATCCGTACTTTTCTGGAAGAAATTCGTCAGCTTCGCGGCACTTTTAAGATGCTCGACTTCCGTGCGGGTGAGCGCTTGTGTGAGGAGCTTACCGAAACCATCCGCCGATCACTCAATTCAGGTGTCAGTGAAGGCCTTCTTGATGCGTCCACTCAGGCTGTGGTGTACCTGAAACGATACATAGAATTTGTGATTACAGGTCAGGATGTTGCTCCATCGCTGTTGATACCTACCATCAATCTCGTGAGACGTGAGCGAGCAGAAAAAGGCTTGCCTGAAGGGTATTTCTTTCTGAATAACCTGCGCCCGAAGCTGGACCAGCCGAAGGCCGCTGCGAATCGTGCAGTCGCTTATCGTCGTGTGCGGCAGATGCTTCAACTGGGCTTGCTGGGACTAATTCGTGGCTCCGGCAAACGTGGCCCCTTACAGGTGCTCGTCAGGGCTGTTGAACGTCTTGAGCTGGCGGCCAGAGGATCTCACAGCTGGATATTCTGGGAAGTTGTTTCTGGAGCGCTGGATGCTTTGCAGCAGGATGAATTCGACGTCACACCACAGCGTATCTCTCTGGTTGGTCAGTTGGATCGTCAGGTCCGTAAACTTCAGGCAACTGAAGGTGCAGCATT
Source organism: Thalassolituus sp. UBA675 (assembly GCF_002297765.1). Lineage (NCBI taxonomy): Bacteria > Pseudomonadati > Pseudomonadota > Gammaproteobacteria > Oceanospirillales > Oceanospirillaceae > Thalassolituus > Thalassolituus sp. UBA675. The sequence continues at coordinate 25,490 of NZ_DBNJ01000019.1, read as the reverse complement.
CAACGAGCAGCCATCTGACGCTTTGCTGAAAGAGTTCCTGTACCTGGTTGCGTTGGCTCAGCCTGAGTCTGACCGTCTAAAACTGCTGCATAGCAGTTTCCAGTTGGCGGATCATGTTCGCGAACGGGAGTTGAGGGTCACCCGTAACGATCTTAGTGGTCCGGACCAGTCTGCGCTGGTGTCCTTCGCACGCGCTCTGCAGGACGAAATTGAAGCATTAAAAGACATCATTGATCGCAGTCAGCGCAACCCCGAACTTGCTGTCGAAGACTCTGAGTTGATCGAGCGGCTGGAGCGTATCTCAGATACCCTGATCATGGTCGATATGAATCCGACGGCCGAGCTCGCTGACGGAGTAATCCGTCAGATACGGTCGGGACAGGCGGATATTGAAGGCCTGGCGGACGACATTATCCGTATCGAACAGGATGTTCAGGCAATTGTTCAGTCTAACAGCCTGAAAGGTTCTCAGGTTATTGATCCCGTCACGCTTAAAGAGGCGAATATCGCTGTGGTCTCTGAGTCGGTGACAGCGCTAGTGATGGTGAAAAGAGCCGTGGCTTCCTATGTTGATAGCGGAGATAAACTGCACGTGAAGAATGTAGGTAAGAGCCTGCGGGACGTAAGTGGTGCAGTTATTTTTCTGGGTAAGGCCGATCTCCGCGCGATGTTGCTCGAGCTTGAGGAGTTCGTCGAGCATCAGGTGATGGACTCAAGAGTGGCACCTTCGTCTCAGGATATGGATGCCTTCGCTGACGCAGTAACTGCAGTTGAGTATTATCTGGACACGTATGATTCTCCAGCCTCTGGCGGCAGTGATGCATTACGCATGGCTGAAGAGAGTATGGTGCAGTTGAGAGCCGGTCATGTTGCAAACTAGTCTTACACTAATCAGCAGTGGCGCAATTCTAATTGCGGTCGTTGTGGCACTCTTTCTCTGGGCCGGCAAAGGCTGGTTCAGGCAGTGGCTCCGAGGCACTACAGGAATGATCCTTATTGCTGGGGCTATCTGGTTAGGGTTGGTCGTGTGGGATCTGGCCAGCTATCGATCCGCCATTCAGGAACGGCCTCTGGCGTCGGTAAGCATTTATGAAATCGAGCCACAGGTATTTGATCTGACATTGGTTGACTCTGAAGGCGAAGAAGAGCGCTTCGTTGTAAAAGGCGATCAATGGCAGCTCGATGTACGTATGCTGGTATGGACTGGCCCATTACTGGCACTGGGCAAGGAACCTTTGTATCGGTTTGATCGCTTGTCAGGGCGTTATCTGAGTCTTGAGCAGGAACGTAGTGCACCTAGAACGGTTTATGGGTTTGGTGGTTCCGAAGGCTTTGATGTCTGGAGCTGGTTACGCAACTACGATCTGTGGCTGGATGCAGATTTTGGCAGCGCAGTCTATATGCCTATGGAGAATGGTGCTGTGTTCAGTGTTGTCCGGACCACGAAAGGACTGGTTGCTCGGCCGGTGAATGACGTTGCGGAGAGCGCCATCGCCGGGCAGTGGTAAAACACAAGTACAAAAAAAGCGGCCATCGGCCGCTTTTATCGTATCTGTCGATATTAAGCAGGGAACAGTTCACCCAGCTTAGTCGCCAGCATCATGTCGCCTTCGACTTTCAGCTGACCAGACATGAATGCCATCATGCCGTCCAGATCACCATTAACGATACCCTGCAGGGTCTCGCTGTTCATGATCAGAGTTACGTTTGGATCACCCGCTTCACCCTGAACAACTTCGCAGGCGCCGTCTTTAACGATCAGGTGGTAGTTGTCCGCGTCTTCGATGTTGAACTGGAAAACCAGATCCAGGCCTTCAGCGGCAGCTGGGTTGAATTTAGCGTTCATTTCATTGATGAATTCAGCAGCAGATGACATATCAATATCCTTCGGTTACTTACGTGTTGTTCTACGGCGGCGGAAGTACTGCCGTTGATTCGTGCCCGTTCAGGCCTGTCGACACTCTAAGTGGCCCTCTGGAGGGTGTCAACGAAATTCGAACGATTGTTTGAATTTCAGACTGCGGTTACTTCTCTTACCTGACAGAGCTTGCGGCACGCCCGGTTTTCGTTATGCTGGCTCTTCCCAAATACAGGATTAAAGGATATCTGAGTGGAGTTTATTGCAGATTACGGCAGCTTTCTCTTGAAGACAGTTACACTCGTCGTGGCCATTCTGGTGGTCGTCGGTGGAATGATCGCACTAGGTAGCCGACAGAAAAAGTCGGGCTCCGAGGGTGAACTGAAAATTCGTAAGCTGAACGAGCAGCTGGAAGATTACAAAGAGCAGCTCGAAAATGAGATCAATACAGAAGCTACTCTGAAACAGCTGGAAAAAGACCGGAAGAAAGAAGACAAGGCGAAACAGAAGGCAGAGAAGAAAGCAGCCTCTGCTGGGGCGGATGCTTCCAAAGAAACAAAACGTGTGTACGTCATCGATTTTGATGGTGACATCAAAGCATCTGATGTTGATCTTATGCGCCGTGAAATTACGGCCATCCTGACCATGGCCACTAAGGACGACGAAGTCGTTATCCGCCTCGAAAGCGGCGGTGGTATGGTGCACTCCTACGGCCTTGCCGCATCGCAATTAAAGCGCATCCGTGACAAAGGTATCCAGCTCACTGTATGCATCGATAAAGTCGCCGCAAGCGGTGGCTACATGATGGCCTGCCTTGCAGACCGGGTGGTTGCTGCTCCGTTTGCAATTGTTGGTTCTATTGGCGTTGTGGCCCAGCTCCCGAACTTCAATAAGCTTCTCAAAAAGAACGATGTAGATTTCGAAATGTTCACTGCGGGTGAATATAAGCGCACAGTAACCATGTTCGGTGAAAATACTGATAAAGCGCGAGAGAAATTTCAGTCTGATCTGAACGATACTCACGTTCTTTTCAAGCAGCATGTGAAACAGTTCCGCCCTCGTGTTGACATTGATGCGGTTGCTACGGGTGACATCTGGTATGGCCAGCAGGCACTCGACCAAAAGCTGATAGACGAGGTGGGAACAAGTGACGATTATCTCGTCTCAGCATGTGAACGCGCGGATGTGTACACGGTCGCATACGAGTACCGTCGGTCATTCCAGGAGCGTATGGGCTTTGCCGCTCAGGCGGGCTTTGAGCGCGCTGTAACGCGGGTCCTGACTGCCGTTCAGAATCAGATGCAGACAAAAGGGTAATACGATGAGTTTTCTAGCATATCAGGTAGAGGAAGCGGATAAGAAATTCGAGGCTTCGTGGGTTAAGCAGGAAGATTCCGACTTGCCGGAGGGGGACGTCCTCATCGAGGTCGCCTACTCCTCGGTGAACTACAAAGATGCACTTTCCGCGACTGGTAATCGTGGCGTCACAAAAGCCTATCCGCACACACCGGGTATTGATGCCGCAGGTACTGTTCTTGAAAGCAGTGATAGCGCGTTCTCGAAGGGTGACGAGGTTGTCGTATTCGGTTACGACCTGGGCATGAATACAAACGGCGGTTATGGCCAGCATATTCGTGTGCCTGCCGCATGGGTGCTGAAGAAACCTGAGGGTATTTCAGCGTCAGAGGCGATGGCGTGGGGCACCGCTGGCTTTACTGCGGCTCTGAGCGTACAAAAGCTTGAGCGGGCGGGTATTTCGCCGGACCGTGGCCCGGTATTAGTCACTGGTGCTACAGGCGGCGTTGGCTCTGTGGCTGTCTCTTTGCTGTCTAAATTAGGCTACAGTGTCGTTGCTCTTTCAGGTAAAGCAGATAAAAACGACTGGCTTGAATCTCTTGGTGCAAAACGCATCGTAAGCCGCGATGACGTGCTGTCACTGAAAGGTAAAGCGATGGCGAAGCCTGTTTATCAGGCGGCTGTTGATACCGTCGGTGGGGATATGGTGTCAGCCATACTGCCGCAGCTGATGCCTGAGGGCGCTGTGACTACTTGCGGTATGATTGCTGGCGTCAAGGTTGAAGCGAGTGTGTTCCCGTTTATTCTGCGTGGCGTCAGTCTTCTCGGTGTGGATTCGGTTGAGATTCCACGAGCGGACAAGCAAGCGGTACTGGATAAGGCTGCAGGCGATTGGAAACTGGAAAGCCTTGAAAGCATGACCACTGAGATCGGCCGGAAAGAACTTCCTGATGTTCTCTCCCGGATCATCAAAGGGGAAGGCGTCGGTCGTTACCGCGTTAACCTGAATAAAGACTAGTCAATCACGCCTCAACTTGTCGCTGATGGCGATTGGGTTGGGGTAGTTGAATACGACGATATAGCTGGACAGGACGAATGTGATAATCGCTGTTGCCTGAACCAGGAGGGATGCGCGCTCCGTGAGGAGTGCGCTCTCAATTGCCACGAATACCACCAGCAGTGAAAACTCACTGATTTGCCCCAGCCGGAAACCAACATCCCAGGCTAGCTTCGGCGTCTCACTGAAGCGCCCGAGAAGCACCCGGAACGTCAATGGTTTCAGCGTCAGAACAGCCCCCGCCAGTAACACTGCGCCAACCAGCACCTCCTCCAGCATTCCAAGATTGACGCCCGCACCCAGTGTGAAAAAGAACATGACGAGAAAGAAGTCTCTCAGTGGCTTAAGGCTGATCGCCATAAACTGAGCGATAGGGCTGGTTGCCAGAGTCACCCCGGCAATGAATGCACCTATCTCCCCGGAAAGTCCGATCACAGCAGCGGCCTCGGCAACAGCCAGACACCAGCCGATGGCCATAATGAACAGGTATTCCTGATAGCGATCGAAGCGTTGAATGAGCGGAAGAAGAACTAGCTTCACGATCAGGTAACAGGCTGCCGCGAGTACAGGCAGGGCCAGAAACGGCTGCCAGACAGGCTGGTCGGATTCACCGCTCAGCACGCCAAGTAGTATGAGAGTCAGGATAGCGATCATATCCTGAATCAGGAGAAGACCGACCATGAGTTCACCGCTGTGTTTGTGGTGGAGAACCGTCGTGGGCAAGAGTTTTAAACCAATGATGGTGCTCGAAAACATAAGCGCCAGGCCAACGATGATGGCATCCATAAATCCGTAGCCAAGCAGGTGTGTGACGCCGGCCCCTACGCCAAAGAACAGCAACGAGCTGAGTAGTGCAACGGACATCGCTTTCTTCAGTACCGCAAACAGCGAAGAAGGCTGCATATCCAGCCCGAGGAGAAAGAGAAGAAATATAATCCCGATATGAGCCATGTCTGTGAGCTCATCTGGGTGCTCAATCCAGCCCATGCCATACGGGCCTGCAATGGCACCGAGTGCTATGTAGGCGACGAGTATGGGTTGGCGTGTGTAGAGTGCGAAAGTCGCGAGAACGAGTGCACCGGCAAAAATAAGAAAGAAAGAAAAAACGATATCCTGTGGCATAACTCCCCCAAATGTGACTTAAGGTTAAGACACAGAAGGCGGGAGCGCCACAGAAAAGAGAGCGTGTTTTAGCTCAGGCGGCGTCTGAACAGCGGTCGCTGATCATGGACGTCATTCTGGTACGGGTTGGTGAAGGTTGAGAAGGCGGCGATAGCGTCTTCAACGATCTGGTCTTCACGCAGTGCGTACGTATCGAAGCCGCAACGCTTCATGAAAAATACCTGATCAATCAGTACGTCACCGACGGCACGCAGCTCACCGGTATATTTGTATTTTTCACGCAGCAATCTGGCCGCAGAATAACCACGGCCATCGGCAAACTTAGGGAAATCGATGGAGATGCGTGCGAAATTCGCCGCATCTTCACCAAAGAGATCTGCCGTTTGGTCGCTGGAAACGGTCAGTTCAAGTGACTGACCAGCGAAAGAAGCTTTCTCTTCCTGCCACTGTTCGAGTGTTACAGTTGTAAGCTCCGTGTCCTGAACCGGGCCCTGGGTATTAATCAGGTTTGCCATAGACAGCCTCCTTAAATGGGGTGTGGCCAACGCGGCGATAGACTTCGAGGAAAGATTCACCGTCAGTACGCTGGTCTACATAGAAATCGAGAATTTTGGCAATCACATCAGGCATGGCCTCACGTGCGAACGAAGGTCCAAGAATCTTGCCCAGTGAAGAGCCATCTGCATCGTTGCCGCCAGAGTTGCCACCGAGTGATACCTGGTAGAACTCTTCGCCTTTCTTGTCGACACCCAGAACGCCGATATTGCCAACGTGGTGGTGACCACACGCGTTCATGCAGCCTGAGATATTCAGGTCGATTTCACCCAGATCCCACAGGTAATCAAGATTTTCAAAACGTGCCTGGATAGCTTCTGCAACTGGAATAGACTTGGCGTTTGCAAGCGCACAGAAGTCACCGCCCGGGCAGCAGATCATGTCAGTCAGGAGACCCAGCGTTGGTGTCGCCATGCCTAATGATTTCAGTTTCTGCCACAAGCCGAACAGTTCGGTTTGTTCGACGTCAGCCAGTACCAGGTTCTGGTTGTGGGTAGAGCGGAGTTCGCCGAAGCTGTACTCATCGGCCAGGTCAGCAACCTGATCGAGCTGCTCTGCGGTGATATCACCCGGTGGCGTACCGATCTGCTTCAAGGTCAGAGTAACGACAGCGTAGCCAGCTTTCTTGTGCTGACGCACGTTGCGCTCCATCCAGCGTGAGAAGGCTTTGTTCTCTTCCTTAGCTGCAGTGAGCTCTGCCGGGTTGTCACTGAGCGTCTTGTACTCAGGGTCGATGAAGTGCTGCTTAACGCGCTCCAGTTCAGCCTGAGTCAGCTTGCCTTCACAATCTTTGAGACGGTTGAACTCTTCCTCGACCAGCTCGCGCATACGGTCAACGCCAAGGGCCTTAACCAGGATTTTAATGCGAGCTTTGTACTTGTTGTCGCGGCGACCAAACTGGTTGTACACGCGAATAACGGCATCAAGGTAGGTCAGCAGGTCTTCTTCTGGCAGGAAGGCACAGATTTCTTCGCCCAGAATCGGGGTGCGGCCAAGGCCACCACCAACGAGAACACGGTAGCCAATGTCACCCGCATCGTTTTTAACAATGTTGATGCCGATGTCATGCATCGTGATGGCTGCGCGGTCCTGTCCAGGTACTGCGTTTACAGCGATCTTGAACTTACGCGGCAGGAAGGCAAACTCAGGGTGAAAGGTTGACCACTGGCGAATGATCTCGCAGTAAGGGCGTGGATCAACGATTTCTTCAGCGATCACACCGGCGTACTCGTCAGTCGTGGTGTTACGGATACAGTTACCACTGGTCTGAACAGCGTGCATCTGTACTTCAGCGAGGTCCGCGAGAATCTGAGGGCATTGCTCCAGTTCTGGCCAGTTAAACTGGACGTTCTGACGCGTAGAGATATGCGCATACCCTTTGTCGTAAGTGCGGGCAACATAAGCCAGCTTGCGCACCTGAGCGGAATTAAGTGCGCCATATGGCACAGCCACGCGCAGCATAGGTGCATAGCGTTGCACATAAATGCCGTTTTGAAGTCGCAGCGGCAGAAACTCTTCTTCAGAGATCTTACCGTCCAGATAGCGCTCCATCTGGCCCTTAAACTGGGCGACGCGCTCGTTCAGCAATTGCTGATCGTACTGATCGTATACGTACATAGTGATCCGGTTGCAGTAATTGGAATTATAGGAATAGGGGCGAACTTTAAACTGAAACGGCTTATCTGAAAATCAGAAAATGCGAATATTACTAATCGGTTTTGCCGATTATTCTTGTTGCGCTCAATGGCGGGAAACAGGTCTCGCATCAAGCAGGAGTCTGTCTGGGTAATCGGTGAAAACGGAGGACACACCAGCGCGGTAAAGCTTCTGGGCTAACTCAAGGCTATTAACGGTGAAGCAGGCGAGTGGAGTGCCTGCGCTGACTACTTCCCCGATCATGTCGGTATCAATAAATTCGGCATCAAAATGCAGGCCGGTTGCGCCCACCGATTCCATACGGTCCTGCCAGTCAGCAGGAATCGCCTCGACGTTCAGAGCGCGGGTGTAATGAGAGAGTAGCGACTGCGCTTCCTTTAAAGCGAAGTAGTTAAAGCTCGAGAGTAGTATCGACTGACCAAAAGGGGTCTTGCGTAAAACCTGCTGCATCGCCCAGACGGTTTCAGCTTCGCGGCCAATAGTGGGTTTTATTTCGAGGTTAAGACTGAGATTGAGTGAGTCCGCCAGAATGAGCAACTCTTCAAGCGTCAGTATCCGTTCGTCGGATGAAAAGGGGGAGAACCAGCTACCGGCATCGAGCGCTTTCAGCTCTGCCAATGTCTTCTGAATCACCAGACCTTTGCCATCGGTGCATCGAACGAGGTTATGGTCGTGGAAAATGATGGCGTGACCGTCAGCACTGATAGTGACATCGACTTCTGCCCAGTCTGCGCCCTGACGAACGGCTTCGATCATGGCCGACGCTGTGTTCTCCGGTGCGCTACCACTTGCTCCACGGTGTGCGATCACCCGCGAAATACCTTTATAGGCTGATGGCGGTGTTCCAGGTAGCTGAACAGGCATAAAGTAAACTCTGAGTCCGTCTTATCCGCATACGCTAATACGTGATCTTTCCCTGAGCAAGACAAATTTAGATCATTAAACCTTGATGTGCGCCCAGTGCTTACGGCTCCATATGGTTCCGTAAATGATCGCGAGAGCCATGCGCTGGCAAGCCTGTAAAATCCAGATGCCTGTCAGGCCAAGTCCAAGGTATGGTCCGATAACCCAGGCGAGCGGCAGGAAAACCGCCCACTGCATCACCAGATTGATTTTGAGGACCTGCTTGCTGGCGCCTGCGCCGAGAAGTGTCTGGTTAAATATGATGGATGCGACTTCAAAAGCGATGGCGAAGCCGAGAATACGTAAAGGCCATGTGCCAAGTTCAATGAGTGCGGCATCGTTCGTAAAGATAGTCAGTACCGCGTGTGGGGCTATCCACATCGGCAGGCCGAGAAGGGCCATGATGACGACAGATACTCTCAGGACATCCCAGCCCCAGCGGTGAGCATTTTCCTTTTCTTCTGCTCCAAGAGCATGGCCCACAAGGCTTGCGCCAGCGATGCCGAGGCCTACGGCAGGCATGATCAGTAGCAGGGACAGCTGCGTTAGAATGTGGCCAATCGCCTGCTCCTGGGTGCCGATTAAACCAATGATCCAGAAGAGTACACTCAGGCCGAGAGCGAACAGTGTCTGGCTAACCGAGTTTGGAATTGCCAGGCGCACCAGTTGGCGGATGGTCTTGCGGCTTAAGTGATAAAGCTGGCGGAAGCGGGTGTCCAGCGCAAACGTACGCCAATAGAAGAGTCCTGCGGCAAGTACGAGCGATGCCGCTGACCCCATGCCAGAACCTACGGCGCCGAAACCATTCCAGTAGGTGGTACAAAAAGCTGTCAGTCCGAAGATAAGAAAGTAGCTGAATACAATATTACTCAGATGCATGATCAGAGCGATACGAAGGTAGACGCCGCTTTCGCCAATTCCGCTCCAGAACCCACGGAATACAAAGGTCATGCCGACGAAGGTGAGGGCGGCGGTGCGCCATGAAAAGTACTCAGACGCAACCGCAATAACGGCTGCGTCGTCGGTGTACAGCCCTATGTACTGTTCCGCAAAAGCAACAAATAGAATGGTCGATGGAATACCAATCAGAAGCGTAAGAAACAGGCCTGCGAAGAGAGGCTCAGTGGTTCTGTGATGACGTTGAGCGCCGTAGTGCCGGGATACGATGGCTTGCACGGCGGCAGATAGCCCCATCATAACGGATACACAGAGGAAGTTCGCATAACTGCCGATGCCGACGCCAGCCAGAGCAATATCATTGAGCTGGCCGACCATAGCAGCATCAATCAGGTTGGTGATGCTCTGAGAGAGCATACTGCCAATAATTGGAATACCAATGATGAGGATACGGTTAAGCCGTGTCAGTTCGACGCGGCTTAACCTCGACAGCAGTAGACGGCTGAACTGCATATCAGCTCAGAACTCCTTAGCGGTCGTAAGACAGGTTTGGCGCTAACCAGCGCTCCATCTGCTCCAGATCCATATCCTTGCGGGCAGCGATGTCCGTGACCTGATCTTTGTCGATCTTACCCAGGCCAAAGTACTTCGACTCAGGGTGGGAGAAGTACCAGCCACTGACAGACGCTGCTGGTGTCATGGCAAAGTTTTCAGTCAGAGACACACCGGTATTCGCTTCTCCGTCCAACAGGCGGAAGAGGGTCGCTTTCTCGGTATGGTCCGGACAAGCCGGGTAGCCTGGTGCCGGGCGGATACCCTGATACTTTTCTTTGATGAGCGCTTCGTTGTCGAGAGCCTCGTCAGGCGCGTAGCCCCAGAGATCCTTGCGGACGATTTCGTGCATACGCTCAGCAAAGGCCTCGGCCAGGCGGTCGGCCAGGGCTTTCATCATGATGCTGTTGTAATCGTCATGGTTCGCATCGTAATCGTTGGCCAGTTTTTCAGCCTCGATGCCTGCAGTAACAATAAAGCCGCCCATGTAGTCATCGGTTGTGCCTTCGGGAGCAACGAAGTCGGCAAGTGAGTAGTTTGGCTGTGCCGTTGGCTTGTCGGTTTGCTGGCGAAGTTGATGCAGTACAGCGAGTTCCGCCGAGCCATCTTCGTTGAAGACGACGATGTCATCGTTACCGCGCTTGTTGGCTGGCCAGAGACCGACAACGCCACGGGCATTGAACAGCTTCTCATCGACGATGCGTTTCAGCATTGCCTGAGCGTCTTTGAACAGGTTAGTTGCGGCTTCACCAACCACTTCGTCTTCGAGAATGCGCGGGAATTTACCGGCCAGCTCCCACGACATAAAGAAGGGCGTCCAGTCGATGTAATCAACCAGCTCGGCGAGATCGAAGTTTTCGTACACACTCAGGCCAGGCTTATTTGGCTTCGGTGCCTGATAGTTCGCCCAGTCAGCCGTGAATGCGTTTTCGCAGGCCTTTTCGTACGGAAGCAGTGCCTTGGCCTTGCGGTTTGCGTTCCGCTCACGCACAGCGATGTACTCTTCGCGGCGTTCTTCAATAAACAACTTCTTGGCTTCAGGAGAAACGAGCTTCTGGGCGACACCTACCGCGCGGGATGCGTCGGGCACGTAGACCGCAATGTCGTTCTGGAACTGAGGTTCGATCTTAACGGCCGTGTGCGCCTTAGACGTTGTCGCACCACCAATCATCAGTGGGATCTGGTAGTCGAGACGTTGCATTTCACGTGCAACGTGGACCATTTCGTCGAGTGACGGAGTGATCAGACCAGAGAGGCCGATGATGTCGCAGTTTTCTTCTTTGGCGACTTTCAGAATCTTGTCGGCAGGGACCATCACGCCAAGGTCAACGACCTCAAAGTTATTACACTGCAGGACCACGCCCACGATGTTCTTACCGATATCGTGTACGTCACCCTTAACAGTGGCCATCAGGATCTTGCCCTGAGACTCAGACTTACCGTCTTTCTCTGCTTCGATGTACGGCAGCAGGTAGGCAACCGCCTGTTTCATTACGCGGGCGCTTTTTACGACCTGAGGCAGGAACATTTTACCTGAGCCAAACAGATCGCCGACCACATTCATGCCGTCCATCAGAGGACCTTCGATCACTTCAATCGGGCGATCGAACATCTGACGGGCTTCTTCGGTATCTTCTTCGACGAACGAGTTGATGCCTTTTACTAGGGCATGGGTCAGGCGCTCAGCCACTGGCAGTGAACGCCACTCTTCGGTTTCTTTCTCCTGAGCAGAACCATCGCCGCGGTACTTTTCAGCAATTTCGAGAAGGCGGTCAGTACCGTCTTCGCGCTTATTAAGAATGACGTCTTCGACGCGGTCCTTAAGTTCTGCCGGTAAGTCGTCGTACACCGCCAGCTGACCAGCGTTGACGATACCCATGCTCAGACCGTTCTTGATGGCGTAGTACAGGAATACCGAGTGGATGGCTTCACGTACCGGCTCATTCCCACGGAACGAGAAGGAAACGTTACTCACGCCGCCAGAGATTTTGGCGTGTGGCAGGTTTTCGGTGATGTACTTACAGCTGTTAATAAAGTCCACAGCGTAATTGTTGTGCTCTTCGATGCCGGTGGCCACAGCGAAAATGTTCGGGTCGAAGATAATATCTTCTGGCGCGAAGCCCACTTTGTCGACGAGAACGCGGTAAGAACGCTCACAGATTTCGTTTTTGCGCTGTTCGGTGTCGGCCTGGCCTGTTTCATCGAACGCCATGACAACAACGGCGGCGCCATATCGCTTGCAGCGTTTGGCTTTCTCGATGAATTCCTCTTCACCTTCTTTAAGCGAGATGGAGTTCACGACAGCTTTACCCTGAATGCACTTCAGGCCAGCTTCGATGATTTCCCACTTCGATGAGTCGACCATGACTGGAACACGGGCAATGTCCGGCTCAGAGGCAATCAGATTCAGATAACGAACCATGGCCGCTTCAGAATCGAGCATGCCTTCGTCCATGTTGATATCGATGATCTGAGCACCGTTTTCAACCTGAAGGCGGGCAATTTCCAGCGCTTCGTCGTAATTTTCTTCTTTGATCAGGCGCTTGAACTTCGCAGAACCTGTGACGTTGGCGCGCTCGCCGACGTTAACAAACAGGCTGGTTTCATCAAAGTTAAACGGCTCAAGGCCAGACAGGCGGCAGGCTGGTTTGATCTCAGGGATCGTGCGCGGCTTATGCTTCTTCACGGCTTCAGCAATGGCTTTGATGTGCGCCGGTGAAGTACCACAGCAACCACCGATGATATTCAGGAAGCCGCTGGCTGCGAATTCTTCAACGATGACCGCCATTTCTTCCGGCGACTGATCGTATTCACCGAATTCGTTGGGCAGGCCCGCGTTCGGGTGTGCGGATACGTAGCAGTTCGATTTATTGGACAGCTCTTCGACGTGCGGGCGCAGCTCTTCTGCACCCAGAGCACAGTTCAGACCGATGGTCAGTGGCTTGGCGTGCGCCAGCGAGTTGTAGAAGGCTTCTGCCGTCTGGCCCGACAGGGTACGGCCGGAGGCGTCGGTAATGGTGCCTGAAATCATGATTGGCAGCTCTTCGCCGCGCTGCTCGAAGACTTCCTGTACCGCAAACACGGCCGCTTTTGCGTTCAGCGTGTCAAATACGGTTTCGATCAGGATGATGTCGGCGCCGCCGTCCATCAGACCTTCGGTGGCCTCGATGTATTCTTCGACGAGCTGGTCGAAGGTGATGGCGCGATAACCCGGATCGTTTACGTCAGGCGAGATAGAGCAGGTCTTGCTGGTTGGGCCCAGAACACCGGCAACATAACGCGGAATGCCTGTTTCGGCCTCCACTTCGTCAGCGACCTGACGAGCGACTGCCGCTGCTGCGCGGTTGAGCTCGGGTACCAGGTCTTCCATGTCGTAGTCGGCCTGAGAAACGCGGGTGGAGTTGAAACTGTTTGTTTCAACAATATCTGCACCGGCTTCGTAGTATTGGCGGTGAATACCGGCAATGATCTCAGGCTGGGTGATAACCAACAGGTCGTTGTTGCCTTTGACGTCCTGGCTGATATCGGCAAACCGCTCACCGCGGTAATCTGCTTCTTCCAGCTGATGGCTCTGAATAAGAGTACCCATGCCGCCATCAAGTATATGAATGCGCTCCTGCATGTTCTTCTTTAGGGTGGCAATCCGTTCTTGGCGCTGTTGAATCAGGATGTCGTTGTTTGAACTCATAACACTATTGGTTGACTGGCGAAAAATGGCGGCAAATATTACCAGAGTGGACGTGGCCTGTCCTGTTTCGGGTGCAAAAGACGTTCTGCTGGCAAAACCCGAGTGTTTTGCTTGGGTATTTCGTATGAGGCCCCATATACGTTACAATGCGCGCAAGTTTACGAGGGAGTCATATGACTACATACGTTGAGATTACGCCGGACGCAGAAGAGTATCTGGCTGGCCTTCTGGAGAAACAGACGGTCGAAGGCATGTCGGTCCGCATTTTTATTACGCAGCCTGGTACACGCTACGCAGAAACCTGCCTGGCATACTGCCGCCCGGATGAGGTTAATCCGAACGATGAGCTGCAGCAGATGGATAAGCTCAACGTGTATGTCGAAGCAATGAGTATCCCTTATCTCGAAGAGTCAAAAATCGACTTTGCTAAAGACCGCATGGGTGGTCAGCTTACGATCAAGGCACCGAATGCCAAAATGCCGAAGGTCACTGAAGACAGCCCGGTAGAAGAGAGAATCAACTACATCCTCTACACCGAGATCAATCCTGGGCTCGCCTCGCATGGTGGCGAAGTGAGTCTGGTGGAGCTGACTGAGGAAGGTGTGGCCATCCTGAAGTTTGGCGGTGGTTGTCAGGGGTGCAGTGCCGTAGATATGACGCTGAAAGATGGGGTAGAGGCGACGCTTGTAGCTAAGGTGCCTGAGATCCAGAGTGTTCGTGACGTGACCGACCACACGCAGACTGAAAACGCCTATTTCAAGTAATACCTGTTTCAAGTAATACCTGTTTCAAGTAATACCTGTCAGGTGCCCAGGCCGGGGCACCTGAACCCTACCTGCACGATTGCATAGTCTTCAAAATACCATTCACGCCAGTGTCGCGAGGTAACAGAAACCGGTGTTTCTGTGTGGTTCTGGTTACCTCGGGTAGCACCTACTGGAGTGATTCGAAGGTAGCCCCGGCCCGGAATACCTGCGGTGCGACCTCCTCAACGCGGCAAACACGTATTCTTGCCTGCAGGGGTGTAACGGGACCGCTTCCCGGCGCGAGCACAAAATCGGCCACGTCGCCGTCCTGCAGTTCGGTATGGCTTTCCAGCTGAATCCCATGACTACTGAGGTCAATGCACGTAACCTGCCGCGTTTCTCCGTCGTCAGTGATTAATTGAGCCGGTGCGTCGATCTGCATTCTCATGTGTCGACGTTTTTCTTCGTAGGTGCGAGACAGTGTTTGCATGCGTTCCCCTTCGGTAGGCTGCGGTACGTTTCAAGGCCACTTTTACATCAATAGCAGATATCTAGCAGAGTTCATGCCATTGCCCGCTAAGCCCGCGGCGCTTCTGACAATTGCTTCATAATCGTTGCACTGCTTATGAGTTAGAGGTACCGTTCGCCAGATATTCGACGCTGGGGAGAGGCTGATGGCCGCGACCGTGCTGGTCATTGATGATGATTCCACTGTTCGGGACAGTGTGGTTGCTTACCTTGATGATTGCGACTACGACATGCAGTCTACTGGCAGTGGCCAGGAGGCCCTGGACCTGATAGATGTTTCCGTTCCTGATGCCGTTATCTGCGACCTGAAAATGCCGGGCATGCATGGTATTCAGCTTCTTGAAAAGCTACGCGAAAACCACCCGGATCTGCCCGTGATCGTTGTTTCTGGTGCCGGGGTAATGGATGATGTTGTGCGTGCGTTGCGCCTCGGAGCTGCGGATTTTCTGGTGAAGCCAATCCTGGATCTGGAGGTATTGGTTCATTCATTGCGCAAAGCCCTGAGTCACCAGACTTTGCAGCGCGAAAACAAAGCTTATCGGGAGCACCTTGAAGCAACGAATCGAGAACTGAAGCTCGGTCTGGATGAGCTTCGTGCTGATCAGCAGGCTGGACGCCATGCCCAGTTGCGTATGCTCCCCGAACCATTGAATATGGGTGATGTTTCCTGTGAGCACAAACTTCAGCCATCTCTCATGCTCAGTGGCGATTTTCTGGATTTTATGGAAGTTGACGACGACCGCCTGGCGTTTTACATCGCAGACGTGTCAGGGCATGGAGCGTCATCGGCGTTTGTCACTGTTCTTCTTAAGAACCTTACCTACCGATTGAAAAGAAACTTTCAGCGGGGTTCCAGTGACGACATTCTGAAACCAGATCTGGTTCTGGGTCGTATTAATAATGAGCTGCTGGCGTCTGAACTAGATAAACATCTGACGATGTTTTACGGAGTGCTGACGCTATCGACGGGTGTTCTCTCGTACTCTGTAGGAGGGCACTTTCCTATGCCTGTGCTGATCAGTAAGGGTGAGGCAAGGTTCTTTGAGGGGCGGGGGATGCCGGTTGGCTTGTTCAGGGAGGCGGAATACAAGTCGATTGATGTCGAGTTGGCTGATGACTTTCGTCTCATGATGTTTTCAGATGGAATACTGGAAATAATTGATGAAGCGTCCTTGAATGATAAAGAGAGTAAGTTGCTGGCGATGGCCAGTGAGTCGGAAGGTAAGCTGGACACCTTCTGGTCAATAGCAGGCGTTGCCAGGCATGAAGAAGTGCCGGACGATATTGCCGTAGCCACAGTATGCAGAGGTGTTTTATGACATCAGGTGTGGTTGAAGTCGCCTTTGAAGAAGGCGTACACGTTATTCGCTTGAGTGGTGATGTCAGGTTGAACCTGTGCTCAACCCTTGAGCGTTATGTTGATGAATTCCTGGCGCAAGGTCATTTTCACAACGTGATGATTGATCTTGCTGCCGCGGAAGGGATCGACAGCACGACGCTTGGACAACTTGCTAAAATATCTATTCTTTGCCGTGATCGCTTCGATATAACTCCCACGATAAGCAGTCCTAATAGTGGTATTACCCGAATTCTCCTAAGTATGGGGTTTGATCAGGTATTTCATATCGTTGATAGCGAAATTGAAGACGATGGACGTTTTGAACGCTGGGCTGCAGATGCTGTGGATGAAGAATGCGCTCGTGAGCAAGTGATCGAGGCGCACAAGGTACTGATGAGCCTGAATCATAAAAACGAAGAAACTTTTCGCGAATTAGTGGACACGCTAGAAGCGGGCCGCTGAGTTAATCAGATAGAACCATGTACACACCAGGGGGATGTTGTGTCTATTAAGCGTGCTGCCGTCATTGGAGGGGGTAGTTTTGGAACTGTTATTGCGAATATCCTCGCAGACAATGGCGTCGAAATTTTACAGTGGATGCGCAATGAGTCAGTTGCTGAGTCAATCAATCAGGAACATGTAAACCCCGATTATCTCCCCGATACCAAGTTAAACCCTTCATTGAGAGCAACAACGGACCTGCAGGAAGCCGTGAAGGGCGCAGACGTCATCTTTGTGTCTGTACCGAGTAAGTTTGTGCGACAGGTTGTCGGGTCGTTTGTTGATGATCTGAAGCCTGGTCAGGCCCTGGTCAGCACCACGAAGGGTATTGAGCCGGATCGTTTTCTGCTGATGAGTCAGGTGCTGGAGGAACTGTGTCCGAACAATCCTGTAGCAGTGATTAGTGGCCCCAACCTGGCTAAAGAAATTGCCAAGCGCGAGCTTGCTGCAACCGTTATTGCTAGTACAAACAGCGACTTACGAAGGAATCTTCAGGAATCTTTGAGCTGTAGTTACTTCCGGGTTTATGCTTCAGATGACCTGTACGGCGTTGAGCTTGGCGGAGCATTGAAGAACATATACGCCATTGTATCGGGCTTTATCGCTGCATTGGGAATGGGTGAGAACACTAAGTCCATGATCATTACGCGCTCGCTGGCCGAGATGAGCCGTTTTGCCGAAGCGATGGGGGCCAACCCTCTGACGTTCCTGGGTCTTGCTGGCGTTGGCGATCTTGTTGTTACCTGTATGTCGCCTTTGAGTCGCAACTATCGGGTCGGTTACGCCATTGGCTCAGGTCAGTCGCTCGAAGAGTCGGTGGATGAGCTGGGAGAAGTTGCTGAAGGTGTGAATACCCTGCGCTATGTCAGGGAAAAAGCCCTCGAACTTGATATATATATGCCTTTGGTAATGGGTGCGTATGAAATTCTGTTTAATCATGCCGACCCAAAGGATGTGGCGAAAGGGCTTATGACGGGCGCATTTGCGTCGGATGTAGAATTCGCACTGCCCAGCCATAAAATTTAAGGCGACCCCTTGGAGGTTGCCTGCAACCACAAGGGATGCATGTATGCCTCGGCTCTTCATCTTTCGACATGGCACGGCAGTTCCAGGCATGGATCTGGACTCAGAACGAACGCTTACCCCAGCCGGTGAGAACGAGGCGCTATGCGCTGGTGTCTGGCTGGCGCCGCTTCTATCAGAAGATACGCGTCTTATCGTCAGTCCATATCTGAGGGCGCAGCAGACCGCGCAGGCTCTTGCGACGCCCTTTGAGCTGGAAACCTGGGCTGAGCTAACGCCCTCGGGAGATCCTGGTGGCATCTCAGACCTTCTTATAGAGGAAACGCGCGACGTGATCGTGGTGTCTCATCTGCCACTTGTCGGTCGGCTAGCTTCCCTTCTTGTTGATGGAAGGGCGCTGGATCAACCATGGTCGCCGGCAGAAGGCTGGGTTCTCAGTGGTGACCTTTTTGCGCCCGGCTGTATGACGGTTGATCAGATCTGGTATCCGGCTCTGGACAGGCGGCTTGGAGAGGCATCAAATCACTGAATAAAGGGCTTTTTTCACCTTGAGGTCCGCTATTCGGCAAGGTAGTGTCTGGCGTTTGTTTATTTCTACAGCGACACGTTATGACTCAAGCGCTACATATTGCCCACGCCAATGGATTCACAGGCGGAACCTACAATGTTCTCGCCGACCGGTTGTCGGAACATTATCGCGTCGATGCTATTGACCAGATAGCACATAACCCGAAGTATCCGGTGACTGATAACTGGAATCACCTGGTCCAGGAATTAATACATCATTTTGAAACTCAGTTCAGTCAGCCAGTGATCGCGGTTGGTCACTCGCTGGGCGGTGTCCTGAGCTTGCTGGTTGCTTTGCGCCGGCCCGATCTCGTCAAAGCGCTAATCATACTCGACTCTCCAGTTATGCCTGCCTGGCAGGCGCACGGCATGCGTTTTCTCAAGCTAACGCGCCTGAACGAGAGGTTGTTTCCTATCCGCAGAATCGAAGAGCGTAAAACGGAATGGGCAGATTTCGATGATGCCCGGGAATATTTCAGCGGTAAGTCTCTGATGAAGAATTTTGATCCGCGCTGCCTCGAGGATTATATTCGTAGCGGTACCCGGGAAGAGGATGGGGTTCTTAGGCTGACTTATGACCCGCAACTGGAAGCCAATATCTGGCGCACCATTCCTCACAACATCCACTCACGGGTTAAGGGTAAGCTGAAGGTGCCTGCTGCGGTAATCGGTGGGAGAAGCAGTGAATATTTCAAACCTGTGAATGGCGCATACATGAAAGCAATAGGTATGAAACTTCGTTGGATCGAGGGGACGCACATGTTTCCGCTTGAGAATCCAGAGCCGACGGCTGATCTTATTCATCACACAATCAGAGAACTGCTGGGTGGCCGCTGAACTAAAAGGAAATCTGCTGGCTGGCCTCAGCTGGGGGCAGGGCGACAGCAAGGTTCTCTGCCTTCATGGGTGGCTGGATAACGCAGCAAGCTTTTCTGTATTGGCCGACAGGCTTACAGATCTGTTGGGCGACGCCCCTGTCACGGCGGTTGACTTGCCCGGCCATGGAAAATCGCCGTGGCACTCTGCAGGCCAGGGCTACCCTGTTTGGGGTTACACGCATGAGCTTAAAGCGGTTGCCGCTTCGATGGCGTCACCGGTTGACCTCGTTGCTCATTCTCTTGGGGGCTCTCTGGCTCTGTGCCTTGCCGCTGCATTTCCTGAATTTGTTCGTTCTGTTGTGCTTCTGGACTCCCCTGGCCCCATAGTGACACCCGAAAATCAGATCGCATCGCAACTGCGTGACGGTGTGCTGTCTCGCGATAAGTTGCGTCCCTCACGCCAGTTTTCATCGATAGCAGACGCTGTTGCTGCCAGAAAAAAAGCAACCCCTGAGCTTAGCGAAAGTGCACTGACGATATTGGTAGAACGCAACCTGGCTAAGTGCGAATCCCATTTCGAGTGGCGTACCGATCCTCAATTAAAGCTGACTTCTGACCTGCGTCTGAGCGAGACCCAGGTAGAGCACCTGATGCGCGCCGTAAAGTGCCCGGTGTTGAGCATTCGGGCAGAAAGCGGCCTTCTGCCACTGAAGTTCTTTGAACATCGAATGGGATACCTGCAAAATGTCGACTCGTTGCAATTGCCAGGTCATCACCACTTTCACCTGGAAGAAGAGACTGCTCCGGCCATTGCTGACGCGATATTAACTTTCTGGAAAGGACTCTGATGAACGCCTCCGTAGTTAAGCAGGCAATCTGGTTTGTTGTACTTATTTCCGCACTGCTTGCCGCGCTTGCGACCGGCTGGATGCTGCATAAGCCGGCCGATTACGGTTACAGCTTCTGGTACGACCAGATGGACATCCGCGGGCATATCGACAAGTACGGCCCTAAAAACCGCTATATTCGTGGCTTTGACGATCTTTCGCGGGAGCAGCATCTTGAACTGTTCGGCGGTATCGT
This sequence comes from Thalassolituus sp. UBA675, assembly GCF_002297765.1. Taxonomy (NCBI): domain Bacteria; kingdom Pseudomonadati; phylum Pseudomonadota; class Gammaproteobacteria; order Oceanospirillales; family Oceanospirillaceae; genus Thalassolituus; species Thalassolituus sp. UBA675. Next base: position 5,301 of record NZ_DBNJ01000019.1, on the reverse strand, counting down.
TGATGCCGTGCATAACCAGGGCAGAGGGTTAGCAGAGCTTGAATTTACCGACAGTCGTGGCCGCACAAAACCATTATTGAGAAAGCCCGAAATTGTTCATCTGCAGGACGTTGCCAACCTGATTGATGTGCTGTCAGTGGCGGGTGCGGTCAGCCTGTTAATCGCAGCAATCGGTACCTTTATGCTGATACGGCGTCGTATCCCCATTCAATGGAAGCAACAGGGTCTCTTGCTCGGCGGACTTCTGGGGGCGGTTGCTCTTGTGCTTTTGATTGCTGGCCCGGAAGCCGTCTTTTATCGGCTTCACGTCTGGATCTTTCCGGACGACCATCAATGGTTCTTTTACTATCAGGAGTCGCTGATGAGCACCATGATGAAGGCGCCGGACCTGTTTGGCGGGATTGGGGCGACGATAGGTGGTCTGGGGATTGTTATCTTCGGCCTGTATCTGCTTCTTGTCAGCCGCCTAGTCAGGTAGAAATTGTGGCAATCCGTCACCTGACTCCGTGTGAGCTTTTGCTCCTGCCTGCGGGCATCAATGTCCTTATTCTTGGATTGTGCGTCGCTTGTTCGGGGATATTTCCTCAGGCAGCAGGTGGATTCATTTTCTTTACGTTGCTTTCTAGCCCTGTGCTTGTTTTGCCTTCTGCCTTACTAGGAGTCGCGTGCTATTTCAGATGGATAGATGTGCGGCGGTATCGTCGCTGGCGACAGTGGCTTAAACCTTGGGGACTTGCGCTGTTGCTGTCGATTATTTGCTGCCATTTGGTTTTTTATTTGGTAGCGAGCGATGATTATCCAGACGATATGGCAGCTGTAGCCGTCTATTATGTGGGAGTGGCTCAGATATTGCTGAGTCCCGTTTGGATTACTCTTAGCGCAATCTGGTATTCGTGGGTGTCATCCCGCATGGTAGACACTGACGAGTCTGAACTTAAAACCCCGGCTCAAGCTTAAACTCCATCCGCTCACCTGTTGTCGGGTGATCAAAATCCAGTTCCTTGGCATGCAGACACAGCCGAGGCTCAGTTTTTGCGGCTTCTCCTGCGTAGAGTGTATCGCCAACAATCGGGTGCCCGATCTGCTGCATATGCAGGCGTAACTGGTGTGAGCGCCCGGGTGCCGGTAAAACCGTCCTGGGTCTGGAAGTGTTCCGGAAATTGCGTCGCCCGACACTGGTGCTTTCGCCCACCCGTATTATCAGGGATCAGTGGATACGTCGCCTCACGGATTTTGGGGTGGAAGGTGAACCGTTCGATCTTCACTGGATAAGTACTGATCTATCCCGGCCTGCTCTGTTGACGTCTGCGACTTATCAGGCAGTGCATGTAAAAGCCGTGAGGCAGGGTGCACAGGTTCCACCTGATGATGAGCCTGAACCGCCTGAGACTGACGATCAGTCATCTATCCCTGATGCTAAGGCGCTACCCCTGATGCTAAGGCGCTACTGGCTGTGATTGCTCAAGGCGGCATAGAGGTTGTCGTTTTGGACGAGGCACACCATCTTACAGCCGAGTGGTGGAAAGCTTTGAAAGCTGTTGTTACCTCGGTTCCTGAAATCGTTCTCGTGTCGCTTACAGCGACAACTGGTCAAGTTGAATCGGTTTGGCTTGCTTTTGGACGACCGGGTGTAATTCGGCAATACCCTTTAAGACTTTTTTCACATGAGGGGCTTTGGTGGGATCAGGGAAGCCCTGATCAAGATGCCAAGCTGCCAAACCGGCTAGTCGTTGACGCAGTGTATTCACGGACAATGTATTGGCATAATCCACCAGATACCTCGCCACACTGTCGGCCGTTGCAGGAAGAAAGCCACCCCAATGACTTTCAAAATGTTCAATCGCCGCACGGTAACTTAACCGAGTGTTATCGCTCGGATGTAGTGATCTACATCTGTCATGCCTATTTCCTTGTACCGCTTGGCGAGCGCTCGTTCCTTGTACCGCTTGGCGAGCGCTCGGGTTTTGGTAGTAACTCTCCCAATATCCCGCACTGGTCGACCGATCTCGCGTTGCCGCATTTAAGCCGTAGCTGCTTGAGGTTGCCATGAAGCTTTTGTAAGTCCTCGATACGAGACTCTACAGCGAGCAGGTGCGTATCAATCATCTCATTTACCGCCTCGCACGGCGTCTCCGGCGAGTTTTGTAACGATACCAGGTGTTTAATTTCGCTTAAGGTCAGGTCCAGCGCACGGCAGTTTTTGATGAAAGACAGTTTTTCTAATACCACACTGTTATACAAACGAAAGTTTCCTTCGGTACGCTCAGGCGCCGAAATTAAGCCTTCTTTCTCGTAGTAGCGAATTGTCTGGATCGAGCATCCACTGCGTTTTGCCAGCTCACCAATTTTCATCTTTCTTCAACCCGCCTCTTGACTCTATAGTTACTACAGAGTTTACAGTTTCTATTACTGTATAAACAAGAGCCAGCTATGACTGAAGACTCGAAGACTTGTGGTTGCAATGCCAGTCAAGACACGTCATTGCAACCTGAATCGCAAGCAGAAAGTGATGCTCAGGCTGAAATGAGCCACCTGAGCGTATTTGACGTTCCTAAGATGGATTGCCCATCCGAAGAGAACTTGATTCGTACGGCTTTTGCTAGCTTTGAAGCAACCGTCGTCTTCGAATTCGACTTGCCCGGACGCAAGGTGCATATATATCACCCTAATATGGCGGATAAAGTGGAAAAAGCCATGAAGTCTGTTGGCCTCGGGGCAAGCTTGGTCTCATTCGAGTCAGTAGATCACAATGCGGTTCAGGCTGCCTTGGAAGTCACAACAATCAATGAAACGCGGGAGGCTCAGGCATTAAAGTGGCTGCTGGCCATTAATGCCTTCATGTTTGTACTTGAGCTCGGCGTGGGCATTGTGGCGCAATCGACAGGGCTTATCGCCGACTCACTGGATATGTTCGCCGATGCGGCGGTCTACGGCGTGTCGCTATATGCAGTGGGCAAGGCGGCCAAGTTTAAACTCAAAGCGGCTCACTTTTCGGGTTGGCTGCAGATTGCACTTGCTCTGGGTGTTCTATCGGAGGTTGCCAGACGCTTTTTATATGGAAGTGAACCGGTCTCGGTGCTCATGATGAGCTTTGGCGCCGTGGCCTTGATAGCAAATATTACCTGTCTCTTGTTGATCTTCAAATCGCGAAACCAAGGCTCCCATATGAAAGCGAGCTGGATATTTTCTGCCAATGACGTGTTGGCCAATGCGGGCGTGATAACAGCGGGAGTTCTAGTGGCGGTGACAGGGTCTCAAATGCCAGATTTGGTCATCGGCCTATTAATAGCAGGCCTGGTTATGTGGGGGGCGGTTCGCATCTTGCGACTGAATTAAACGCGATATGGTCAATACAATCCGACAACTACTCACCAATAAGCCATTGATGCTATTGCTCATCAGTGGCGTGCTCTGCGCTTGCGTTAGCAACAATCGGCCAAACAATATTACTTCTATTGGTATCGAGGACTTAACTCAAAAAAAGGCAGTGAATGCCATTATTTTTGACAATTTAAGCCCCGTAGTACAGGAAAAAACAAACAATTTCGATCAAGCGGCCAAAGATATAACCAATGCTTTAAAGGAACAAGCCAAGGCCAATAAAATACGCCTAAATAACACAGCCACATATACTGGGGATTGGCTCGATGTTGCCGATCTGCATTTCAATGACGCAGACTATAACTGGACCCTAAGGTTTTGGGACTCAAACCTACCTAAGTTAGGATTTCAAAACTTTTCAACAGACATAGATTCCTCCATCGAGGTGCATTTCCGCTATTGCAAGGAACGAACGATACAATTTGCGAATATTTCGGAATTTCAATTATCGAAAGATCGCGAATATTGGCTAAAACATTTTTACCCTGCAGCGATACACAGCCTGTATTTATTGATGAAAGGCAATATAGAACTAGCACCCATTCAAGTAAAAGCTTATGGCGGCAGGTTGGTTAGCGGCACAAAACTTGGTTAGAGTGAACACTTCATCTTTGTGTTAAATCGCGAGACAGAAATATTTATTGTTCCCAAGTTAAATGTGAATTCTTGACATCCTATTGTGTATTTTTTAATCGAAATCTAGTGGCAGTCCTGATGGTAAAACCCACCCTAATATATTTGATGCTCGTATTGACGGTTTTTCAGTCAAGTATCGCTATGGGGGATGTAGACCAGATAACACAGTCAGGCTCTGATAATTTTTCAATTAATAATATTCTAATTGGGCTCGGCGAGATTGATCCGCCTGAAACAAATATTGATCCGCTTGAAGAGGAGCACGATTGCAGTCACTGCAGCCTTTGCCATGGACATGGTTGTCCCGTGATTTTAGTTAAAACGTTGAGTTTTACGTTTCAAAAAGCACGAACAAATGTCCCTGATTATCGTAAACGCATCTCCTCTGAAGTGCCTAGTCCTCTCTTACGCCCTCCTATCTTACGATCTTAATTAAACAAACTATTCACTCCGCTAACGCGGAATAGATTGACTTAATCAGGATCATTTTATGCGAATTAACCCACTTAATCGGTGTCGGGCGATTTGCCTGTCAGCTATAGTTTTGGTCGCCGGTATATCCGCGTCTCCTAGCTATGCAAGTACTGACCCCGCTCTTACATTAAAAGACGCCATTGCCCAGACGCTAGAACGGAACCCGCAGCTATATCAGTACACCCTCGCTACTGAAATATTTGAAGCTCGAAAGCAAACCCACTCTTTGCGTCCAGCAATAGAACTCGAACTCGAAGTAGAAAACTTTGCGGGATCCGGCGATACCCAAGGGTTTGACGGTGCAGAAACCACACTACAACTCTCATCGGTTATTGAACTAGGGAGCAAGCGCAAGGCGCGTATGTCCCTAGTAGATGCTCGAATCAATAAAAATCATTGGGAACAGCAAGCGGCCACATTGGATGTCTTGGGTCAACTGACCCAAGTATTTATCGAAGGCTTGTCAACGCAGGCAAATATCGACCTTGCTAACAACTCATTGAATCTGTCGCGATCACTGTTCAAGGCCGTACAAACACGAGCCAGGCAAGGCGCGACACCTGAAGCCGAGGTTATGCGTGCGCAGGCTGCCGTCATTCGGGCGGAGCTTCAATTAGCGGCGTTGACCTCAAAGCTTCAACGACAAAAAATACTGCTGGCACGTTTTTGGGGCGAGACATCTCCCGAATTTAGTCACCTAAATGGAAATTTATTCGAATCTGGTAAGAGCGAGAGTTTCGATCAGCTTTATGCGCGCATTAAAACATCGCCTTCTCTTCAGGTATTTGCGAGTGATGCACGAATAAAAGA
>NZ_DBNJ01000008.1:0-215556 GCF_002297765.1 Thalassolituus sp. UBA675 | reverse complement strand
AAAACTGTGGGACAGCAGTGGCCTGCCGGCTCCCTTTTTTCATGACTTTTTAAGCTTACTTTTCAGTCTTAGCCAGCGTTAGCAATGTACTCCCGGCGCTGCTGCTCGCTCTCAATATATTCCTGCCACTGATGAGCGACTTTCTCTGCCGCCGGATACGATGCAGCTTTAAAGAAAGTAATAGATGCAGACTCCAGTTCATCCAGATTGTACTGAGCAAGCCCTTTGATAATTAATGCCTGATAAGGTGCCTTCAGATCACCCGCGTTCAGCGCTTTATTACTGAATTCAAGTGACTTACTCCATTCCTGACGCTCAGTATAGATCTGCGCGAGCTTGAAATAATCGCGTCCTTCACCAGATGCATCCGCTGCCTGTGTCATCACAACAATCGCATTGTCGTATTCTTTAGCCAGCATCCAGGCATCGCCCAACAACGACAGGTTTCGCGCGCTTTTCTCGACGACATCAGCCTCCATGCCGGCTTCCAGCACATGCGCAGCTTTATACGGAATTTCTCGGCTCAGCAGTGCCTGAGCAAAATTCAGATATTCGGACTCTTTAGTAAAAAGCTTCTGATCATAGGCGGTTTCAAGCGTCGCCAGCTCCTCGTCTTCGCGACCCAGCTCATTATAGACCGCAGCCAGTTGCATCCAGTATTCAGACTTCGAATAGGTCGCAACCAATTTCTCAAGAGTGACTGCCAGGCCTTTATAGTCTTTCAGCTGGAACATCACCGCACGTTGCAACAGCAACCAGCTTTCGGTGACGCGAGACCCTGCTTCTTCGCGCATTGAAATCGCAGTCGCAATATCATCACCGGCCAGTTCATACTTCTCCTGCTGGTACTGGACCTGTGCGCGGAACATATAGGCGTCTGCATTCACTTTGTCTGACTGTGACATCCACTCATTAATGGTCGCCAGAGATTCTGCATAACGCTCCTGCAACATGTACAGTTTTGCCAGCGTGTAACGGGTCGTCTGCTTCAGACTGTCTGGCGCGTTGTCGATTTCAATTACTTTTGCGTACTCAGGGATGGCCGCAGCGTAATTTTCCTGAGTCGAGTAAACGTAGGCATACATATTGTGCGTCATTGCACGCTCGTATGAATTACGCTTCCGCTTTTCCAATCGTTCGAGTGTCTGCAAGGCTTCGTCAAAGTTACCGGCATCAGCGGCCTGCTGCGCTTCTTCGAGCTTCTCAAATACGATCTCACGCAGCGTCATAGTTCTGCGCACGCGAGGGCCTGCTGAGGCTTCTTCCTGCGAATTTTCTGCGCTTTCTTCAGCGGCGGATACAGACTGCACGGCCAGGAGGGGGACGCCCCCTAACAATGCACTCATTACTAATGCTATCGGTAACTTTCTCATAAAACACTCACTCCAGTTTTATACGTTACTTATCCAGCTCGAAGCGGATAATGTTACGAACCCCGGGTACATCTACTGCACTTCCCTCAACTACCTGGGGTTTATATTTAAATTTCTTAACTGCATCCAACGCAGCCTTATCGAATACACCTGGAGGCTCAGCTTCGAGCACTACCGGATTGGTCACTGTACCCAGTGAGGTCACGGTAAACTCGACAACAACATAGCCTTCTATTCCGCGCTGGGCAGCACGGCGAGGGTAAGTCGGGGCCACCTTAACAATCGGCATAAACTCACCGTCACTGCCTGCGCCACTCAAACCTGCATCCAGAGCAAGATCTGCAGAGATATCCAGTGCACCGAGTGCTAAATCAGCCGCATTCTGAGAATTAAACTCAGGCTTCACCATGTCTGGCTGTGGCGGCTCCTGCGGCGGTGCAGGTGGCTTTTCAGGCTGACGATCTTTCGTCTGTACTTCATCGTCTGGCTCATTCATCACAAAGCTCTGAATACGGCCATAATCAGTCGGCATGGTGACTGAGCCACCGGTACTGATGAGGCTCTGCATCATCCAGAAGACAGCGATGGTGGCGACGAATGCGACAGCAAGGGCGCCACCAAAACGGACAACAACCGGCATCTTACATCGCCTCTGTAGCCAGTGAGACGTCATAGACTCCGGCCTGACGTGCAGCATCCATCACTGCCACCAGCTTACGGGTCTTCGCTTCTTCATCCGCCTGGATCACAACGGTTCCCTGCGGATTTTCAGCATGCAGACGCTCGATATTTGCGCGAACCTGACTCTCATCAACGCGGCGTTTATTAATCCAGATCTCGTCATTTTCATTAATGGCGATCAGAATGTTTGCGCGTGGCTTCGCTTGCGCGGTACTCGCATCAGGACGATTAACTTCAATACCTGATTCTTTAACGAACGACGCGGTCACGATAAAGAAGATCAGCATAATAAATACAACGTCCAGCATCGGGGTGATATCAATCTCGCCCTCGGCTTCTACTTGCTGACTGGCAGAAAAACTGCGTCTCATAATCTTTTTCCCGAATTAATGATCAAAGGTCAGACGATCTTCGATACGGATTTTTTCTCGTTTGATGTATCGCTCAAGCATCGACTGAGCGAACACTCCCGTCAGGGCACCTACCATTCCAGCCATGGTTGGAATCGTGGCTTTAGAAATACCGGAAGCCATTGCTTTAGGGCTGCCGTTGCCAAAAAATGCCATAACGTCAAATACTTCAATCATGCCGGTAACCGTACCGAGCAGACCAAACAGAGGCGCCATGCCGATCAGCATTTTGATCGTGGTCATGTTCGCTTCGAGGTCTGAGCGTAGAGAGGCAATCAGGTCTTCACGAATCTGATGTGCTGCCCAGGATTTACGCTCGGTACGAGCTTCCCATTCATTCACCGCACGCTGCATCGCGTTGCGGTGAGAAAATGCGAAGTACCCGGCACGCTCCAGTACAAACAACCAGAGCAGCAGAATCAGTCCGAAGATGGCGTAGAGGACGTCGCCTCCACGCTCCATGAACAGATATACCGGTTCGTATACTTCACCAAACATCATGATCAGGCTGCTTTCGCTTGTTGCTGTTCAGACTGGCGAGCCAGAATACCGGTGGCGCGCTCTTCCAGAATCATGATCAGTGCACTGCTGCGGTTGTTGGTCAGGGTGTGCAGGAAGACACATGGAATTGCCGCAACGAGACCCAATACCGTAGTCACCAGCGCCTGAGAAATACCACCCGCCATCAGTTTCGGGTCACCCGTACCGAACAGCGACATGGTTTCGAACACATCGATCATACCGGTCACCGTACCCAGAAGACCGAGCAGCGGAGCAACCACCGAGATGATTTTGATCCAGCCGATACCACGTGTAAGACGAGGAATCTCTGCGGCAATGGCTTCACCCAGATGCAATTCGAGCGTTTCTGTATCGCTTTTCTTATTTGCATTAAATACAGCCATCACACGACCAAGCGCATTCTTTTCATCAACAGTTTCAGTTTTCATCTGCTTGTTGATACGACCTGCTTCGATGTTCAGAACAATCATGCGCCAGATAGCCAGCAGAATACCCACGGCACCCAATGCGAGAATGATGTAACCAACCACACCACCCTGATCGACACGGTCACCCAGTTCTGGGGACTGGCCCATAATTTTCAGCAACTGACCACGTGAAGGGTCAATCCAGAAACCGGTCAATTCACTTCCACTCGCAGATTCGAGAGCTGTAATTCCATCGGTGTAACGTGCACCCGGCTGCTTATCCATCTCAATCAGTCGCGCTGATTCAATGTCCCAGTTCAGGTATTTACCGTCAGAAACCGCGTTGAATCCACCGATACGAACAACCTGCTGCTCAGTGGTTTCACCACTTGGCGTCACAACATCCGCGCTGTAGCTTGCAATGCGGCCGCTATAAGTCGCTTCACGCTGCATCTCAAACCAGAGGCGCTCAAGCTGCTCAATGGATGGCAGTTCAGAGGTGGCGCCTGCAACACGGATAAGGTCGGTCAAAAATGCTTCACGACCTGGCAGTTCAGAGCTGATAACAGAGCCTTCGAAAACACTCTTGGTATCGCCAGCAACCTGCTGCAGCACACCGAAGAGTTCTTTCAGGCTACCCAGACGATCATTTAACTGCGCTTGCTTTTCGGCAACGATCAGTTCGTTATCACGGAACTGCTCTTCTTTATCAGCACTCAGTGCTTCAAGACGATCGCGCTCTACCATCGCATCACGAACCAATTGCTCCTGCCTGGCTTTTGAGCCCTGGAATTCAGCGATACGCTGTTCAAATTCAGCGTTGTCACGTGCCTGACCTTCTTTTACGAGGTTCAGAAGCTGATCAAGGTTGGCTGTTTCTGCCACTGAAACTAGCGGCATTGCCAGTGCAAATACACCGCCAAGGAATAGATTACGGAGTTTCATCAGTTCGCCTCCTGTTGAGCCATCATAGGAGCAGCAACCGGAACTTTAATCAGATCTGGCGCAGCCTGTTCACGAGCAATACGGATGCCCGCCATCACTTTGCTCTTATACTCTGGCGCCAGAGGCTGCCAGCTGTTGGAATTCGTATTCCAGATGCCCAGCTCCTGTCCGTCCAGAGACTGGTACACCAGAGCGATACGACCAATACGCAGGAAGTCGACTTCACGCGGCGTTTCGCCTTCCAGCTCACCACGATATGACTCGATGGTACGGCCGTATTCGATCTCTGCCTGATAGGCCTCCATCACCTTGCGATACTTCTCAGCCGCGGTAACGTCAGAACGCCCCATCAGGTCATTCAGTTTGGAAACACGCGCCATGCGCTCTTCTTTCAGGAAAGGTACATCTGCTGCCACAAACTGATTAACAGCATCAATCATGCGTAGCATCAGAGGAGTGATCTGGCGTTCAACCAGCGCTGCCTGACTCATGCTTTTATCGATACTTGCCAGGTCTTTTGCCTGAGCGTCCAGCTGACGATCCAGCTGAGAGATATAGACATTCAGGCCTTCGATTTCTTTCATCAGTGCACGGTAATCACGCTCGGTAGCACGAATGTCTTTGTCGATAGAATCGATGGTCTGCTGAGAAGCCTGTGCCTGCTCTACACGCTCGACACCCTGCTCAACTGCGTCATCCAGCGTTGCAGCGGAGGCGACGCCTGTAAAACTCATACCAGCAATAGCGATAGCGCTCAGAAGGCGCGACGCCTGGCGTTTGGTTGTTGCCATGTTAAATACCCAATTAAAAAGAATGGCCGGAAACCGGCGTTTCTGAATTCGCGAGAAGAATACGAAGAAAAGATGACAATTCTGTGACATTGCAGAATTGCTACAAGAAAATTACATATCGCTGTCGTATAACGAAAAACGGCACCCGAAGGTGCCGTTTATCTCGCAAGAATAAGTGACTTATTCTTCAGTTTCGAAGGCTGCTGGGATTACGTCAGCTGCCCATGCCCACCAAGCGCTTTCTGCAGCAGTAACAGTCGGGTCAACCGCACCGATGTAGTCAGTTTCTTCAAAGAAGCCTGTAGAAGCATTTGCGCTAGTCGCTGTGCTTGCAGTTACTGAACCATTGCCACCGGTTACTTCAAAAGCATTACCCAGAGCAACGTTGTCGGAAGTTGAGCTTGCTCCCCAACCAGTGATCTGACCTTCTGTAGCGCTATTTTCCAGACGCAGAGTATCTTCTGCATCCATACCTGTATATTCAACCAGAGAGTCGGTCAATACAACAGTTGTCTCTGTATCAGCGATACGGAATGCTTTGGCATAGTTATCGGCAGCAATCTTAGTCAGAGTGCCGTAGGTACCTACCTTCGCACGCATCAGGTATGCAGAACCTTCAGAAGCAGTCTGGAAAGTGATGTTTGAAAGAGTAGGATTAGAAACTGGCTCAGCTGTGTTGCTCAGACCAGCATTATCCGCTTCGATACCATTGTCACCCGCATTGGTTACGCCCTGGCGAACAAGAGAGAACTGAATGTTACCGCGATAGCCGTCATCCCAGTCGATTGACTCATCACCATTGTCGACCAGAATCAGGTGTTTAACATTTACTGAACCACCGAAGAACTCGATGCCATCATCGTAATTGTTATAAACCATAACGTTTTCTACAGTTGTGCCGTAGCCCACTGAGTGCATAGTGATACCGTTAATTTCACTATCAGCAACAACTTCGTAACCTCCTTCAGCAACGATCAGGTAAGAAATAGAACCGCTGTTGTCAGCATCGTCGTTACCGCCATGGAAACCGGTATCAGCTTCGTCAGCTGTATTACAGATTTCTTCTGGAGTCGCTGCATATTCATTCGCACACTGGTTATTCTTAGCGAAACCCTGAACTACCAGACCGCCCCACTCTTTATTGCCTTCGTAGTTGTCATCAATAGAAGACATAACGATTGGCGCTTCTGCAGTACCGTTGGCATTGATCTTAGAGCCACGAGAGATGATCAGAGTACCCTTAGAGGTCGAGCGGAAAGCAACACCTGGGTCAATAGTCAGAGTTACTTCACTTGGAGCATCGTAGGAAGTCAGTTCGCCTGCACCATCACCAACAGTAACGTAGTCAGTCATGCTGTACACATAGTCGGTAGTCAGTGTTGCGTCAGTCAGAATGCTGCCACTGAGCAGACATACTGGCATATCCACACCATCAACGGAGTAAGTAGTATCCAGTTCTTTACCAACACCAACGCTACAAGTGTTATCAGTAACAGTAGGCGTAGTTGGTGTAGTTGTATTATTTGATGAAGAGCTGTCGCCGCCACACGCTGTCAGCATAGCTGCAGAAACAGCAGTCATAGCAACAAGAAGTTTTTTAAGTTCCATGGTAATTCCTTGGTTAGTTAATCTGGTTAAGAACTTGACGAGACACATGCTATGGCCACTGTGTGACACTTTTATGAAAGATAAAAAAAATCCCGCCGAATGCGGGATTTTTTATAAAACGCTTTATCAGAAAACCAACGAAATACCGGCAGAGACCTCACGCCCTTTACGATAGGAGCGATAGTTTTCACCTTTTTGTGTGAGACTGACGGGCTCATCTGTAATGTTCTTCAAAGCCACTTTAAACGTAAGATCCGGTACAATTTCTGTTGAATAGTTCGCACTTAACTCGCCTCTCGGATCTTCCATAATATCCGGTGAATTGCTATTGGCCTGAGTTGCTGAGTACAGTAGCTCACCATGATAGTTATACACCAGTGTGAATTTCTGTTGACTGTCGTAATCATCAAGCCCTATCTGAACATTCGCCAGACTATCGGGCTGCCCTTGCATAGCTCGTGAGCGAAATGCAATATCTACTTCAGAATCAATTAAAGATAGATTTCCCGAAACAAACATTAAGTAACTGCTGAGATCAAATTCCGACCTGAAGTCGATTTCGACACCATTGATGGTACCAGTATCCCCATTACGGTATGAGAATACCGATCCACCGGTCAGTAATGTCTTTTCGATTGGCTTGTCAAAGTTCTTGGTAAAATAAGCGAGGCTAATGCTTTCATTTTCACTCATGTACCATTCAGCACGAACATCGATATTGGTAATCTCCGCACTTTCAAGCAGAGGGTAGCCTCGTATATTGTCGCCAGTATCGGGGTCGACGTACTGCGCATTAGCGAGTTCACGAAAATCTGGACGGTTAATAGTCTGATACCAGGCACCTCTAAGCTGAACACTCTCGCCAAGAAAAACTGTTAAACCAGCTGATGGATACACATTAGAGTCAGAGATTTCTGCATAAATGGGGTTACTTTGATCCTGAGCACTAGACTCGTACGTTTGTACTGAAATATCAGAGGACTCGCTACGAAGTCCCGCATTGACCCGGAAGACTTCAAGGCGTTCATACTCGATACCACCAAACAGAGCCGTCATATCCCATGAGGCATTATAGTCTGCCGAACCTGCGGTCTGATTGAGAAGGCTAAGCTCATCGGCGGCGATGGTTTCGGTTACGATCTGATCGATATCGAAATTGTTAATATAGTCACCCGCCAGACCACTGTTTGCATCGTAGCCAAGCGTCGTGCCATCAGCTTCACGCTCACGGGTAAAAGCTGAGAAGCCATAGTCTGCTGTCAGGTAATTTGTGGACGACTCGAAAAGAGAAGAGTCGAAACTGACACTATAATCTGTGATCGAATCAGAAAGCGTATTGTACTCTCGCTTTACCTCACTCCAATAAAGGTAATAGTCATCCAGCCCCTCATCAAAAGCAGGAATTTCATAGGTATACCGACGCCGATCCGGGTTATCCAATTCAGCCTCAGAAAAACTTATCTGCCATTGCGCTGTCGTTTTTAGGAAACGATCAAAATAGTGTTCGCCTGTGAACTGCTGCATGAACAGCTGGCGCTCCAACCAGTCCATATTGTATAGAATTCCCTCACGATCCTGGTCTCCACCTGTCCCACGTTTAACACTGGTTTCCGAGTGGGTCTGACGAAGCAATAAGGTATTACTGGTGACTTCATGTATGCCCGAGAGCATTCCTAAACTCAGTCCAAACCCAAGATTCACGTCGTTAGTTGTCCGTGTTTCATCGTATGAGTCATCAACGTTGAGCTCGCCATCCTCTCCAAGCAGGTTGGTATCGGACTCTCTTTCCTGAACTTGCCATTCGTTAGAGAATTTGACAGATGCCTGGTAACCGTATGCAGTATTACCGTTGTCGTAAAATGTATCCCCCATAGATAGCTCTGCAGAAATATCAGGTAGGACGTTTCGTTCTTCTGTATTCAGATTGTCAGGCAACTCTGCAACCAGGTTCTTACCAAGTTCAGGATTAAAAAGCAGGCTCTCACTACTGAACTCTTTAGCATCCTGATTCAGCGCTCTATCGCCATCTGCACCGAAGCCGAAAAAGTCTCCACCTTCTTCCTGCATAAATTCCTGCTCAGTAAAGGTAGCACTATCGTTATACCCCAAAGACAGAGACAGCTTCCCTTCAAATTCCAGAGGGAACTTTTTAGTACTCAAAGAGACTGTGCTACCCGTTGAATCTGCATATACATCCGGAGTGGCCGTTTTCTGAACGTCGATTCCATCAATCACACTGGACGGAAATAGATCGAGAGGTACGACCCGACGGGATGGGTCAGGACTCGGCAATGAGGCACCATTCAGTAGAATCGATGTATGACGTTCATTCAGGCCACGAGCGACGACGTATTTACCATCTGCAATGGTCACGCCCGCCACACGCTTCAACGCAGAAGCCGCGTTAGAATCACCAAAGCGAGACATCTGTTCGCCGCCAATCGAATCCAGGACCGCGCTGGCATCACGTTCCTGACTGGTTGCAGAGTCTGCGACATAAGTACCAACCGCAACAACCTCTTCGATGACGCCATTCCCGGACATTCCGACCTCAACATTCAGGTCAACCGGTACGCCAGGCATGCTATTAACGTTAAGTTCAGCTCTCTGATAGCTTGGATGAGCAACAGTCAGGGTGTAGTTACCGCGCGGTAATTCGAGTGAGAAATTGCCATCGTCGTCAGTAATCACACCAAGTTCTGTACCTGCCGCAGATACCCGTGCACCTGAAACGGGGCCACCTGTTTCGTTGGATATCAACTGACCTTTGATTACACCGCCAGCGGCGTCAGACGAACTGGTTTCAGCAATGGCTTCGCCACCTAAAATCTCGACAAATACATCTTTTGAAGAGTCGTCATTTTCGAGGGTGAAATCAGCCTCTCCTACCCAGGCACCGTATTGCGACAATTCAGCGGTGTAACTGTCAGCAGGCAGTTCAAAGGTAACAAAGCCCTGAGGATTGACTATCCGGCGCTGGCCATTAACAGAAACGGATACGGCGTCAGCCGCGCCGCCATCTTCAGAGATGTAAAAGACAACTTCTGCTGCATGCGCTGTCGCGAAGCAGAAACTACTGGTGATCGCGGCCGTACTGATGAGGCGCTTAAAACTCATGATTCCCCCGGTAATTACTGGGGGCGCACGCCCCCGAGAATGAAACGGAGGCGAATTTACTACAGCTTCATGACGGATTTGTTACATATCAGTCATTATAGGATGGATGCTCAATAACCATGAATTGGTTAACCGGAACATCACTCAGAATGGTAACTTCCCCGCCTGGCCACTCAACTCGCAGTTCGCTGACAGCGTCATCGCCTGCTAAGCCGAAGTGTAGCTCTGGTGCATTATTGGACATGTAATTATTCTCAAAACGCATTTCCCGGTACTGGTTGAGTGTTTCACTGGTCGCATATACCTTGGCACCGTAAGCGAATTGATTACCGCCTACCCCACGCAGTCTTACATTCAGGAAGTTGTCGTCCGCAGTAATTAAACGACGGAAATGATTTTCATAATACGATGGAAATCCACTGTGGTTCATAATTACGATGTCGATATCGCCATCTCGATCAAAGTCATTACAGACAATTCCCCGGCCTTCACCAGTATCATCAATATGACGCAATGCAGCTTCCTCACGGAAGGTGCCATCCTGATTATTCATAAACAGTCTGGCCGGTGTACCGTAGAAGTTCTCAAGAATGATTGAATCAACGCCAACGCGCTCGCTTAATTCTTCTGAGGCAGCGATAAGTGCTTCGAGCTCTTCAACAAACTGGCCTTCATCCAGGTAACTTCCCCCCAGATTCGTGTTAACACCAGAAAAGTCTCCGAAATACCCATAAAGAGTACTGATCAACTCCTGAGCATTGGCTCCCAACAAGTCGTAGACGCCATTAAAACCAACCCAGGACAAAACATTGAACAGAGGGTGATCGAATGTCGTATTTGAATATCCGTAGCCGTTAACGTGAAAGATATCGAGCCAGCCATCGTTGTCGAAGTCTTTCATGCAAGTGCCCCAAGCCCATAGACCGTTTGCCACACCTGCAGAATCAGATATTTCTTCCATGGCAATATCCTCTCCTTCGACCGATTGATTCAGATACAATCGGTTCGTCAGTGGATCATATCCTGGCAAAGGAATCTGAATGTTTGTTACGAACCAATCCACATCCATGTCATTGTCTATATCACCCACCGCTGCTCCCATTGCGTTATAGTCGGTAATACGACTGGCTCGGGTTGCGTTGATATATTCGCCCGACTCGGTACCTTGAAACACTTGTGAACGCTGAAAATCAGCCGCAACAAGGATATCGAGATTTCCGTCTTTATTCACATCTGCAAAATTCGCTGCGAATGTGTAATCGCGATCACCAAAGGCACCATAAACCACGTCATCCTGCCATGGCTCAAAAAGCCCTCGCCCATCATTTTTCCAGAGATGTATTTCCTCTGCCGTTCTCATGAAATCCCAGTTGTGACTGAATATATCCAGGTCGCCATCATTATCTATGTCCGCGAATGATGCATTATGGGTAGTGCGCACTGTGTCGTAACCAAACTGAGTAACTCGAATAAACCCCGTGCCCCCATTATTCAGCCAAAGTTTGCTGTCAGGCTCGTATGCGTGCCCAACCAGAATATCCGGCCAACCATCACCGTTGATGTCTGTCATCGAAAAGGCCGCTATATCACCCGAACTATCGATACCGAAGTTGTCCGGAGCTTCCGAGAAACGTCCGTTTTCATTGAGATATATCTGAATACCTTTCTCTTTACCAAGTCCAATGGCGAGATCAAAATCACAATCACCATCAATATCTGCGGAAGCGATAGAACCTATCACCAGGGCAACTTCCGCAGTACTGACAATATCGTCGAGTATTTCTGGCCCAACTCTGTGTGACTCATTCAACCCGGAAAGGACTACTTTTCTGAAGCCAACAGAAAGATCAATTTCCGGGCGACTATCCACATCCATTGCCACACAGGACGATATATTAGCTGGCTCTATCTCAGAAAGATCAGGAAAGACTGGGGCAACTGATTCTCCTGGAGCAGGAGGAAATACGTCAAAAACAGCAGTGTTATCGAAGAAGGAGAACTCTGGTTCAAGCCGGAACCCATCGGGGTCGACCGATGTGTAATCTGGCATCCATTGTTCGACGCAAACGCTGCTTTTCAGACAATCGGCAGTCAAGCTCCGAATAAAGGCCGCATACTGTGAGACTTTCTCGCTCGAGACGACACTGGGTACACGATTGTATCTACGTGACTTATTGGAGCGCCATTGCTGATAAGCCGCAGAAATTGCCGGAACCTGAGCCTGGTGGCCGCTTGTATTAATATTGAGGCCAGCAAACTGGGCAAGATGATCAAGGCTATAATCATACCCTTCAAGTTGTGCTACCGGATCGAAATGCCAACGTATGGCCTCTTCCAGTGTCGCGATAGAGCCGGCATGCATATAGGGGAATGTGAGCTCGGCATTAATCAAACTAGGAGTACGGAAAGCGAATTTATCTGATACATCCGGTACCGTGTTATAGCGACCAAAGTCCTGAGAAAAGACATTTTTACCACGCCCTATCTGTGGCGTTGCCAAGGGATAAAATTGCTCATCGGAAAACTTAGCACCTGCATGACAGCCGAAACATTTACCCTCGCCAAAGAAGAGTAGCGCACCTTCTTTTGCCTCTTCAGAAATCGCATTAATGTCACTGTCAACATAACGCGAGAACGGATAATCCAGTGCAATCTGCGAGCGCTGATACTCGCCAAGTGCCATCGCTATGCGGTCATAAGTGATCAGCTTCCTATCAAGACTAATGTAATCGTTGAAGGCATCGCGGAAGTATCCTTCCCAACCACGATCAAGCAATTTTTCTGCAATCAGATCACGAGTATCGTATGAGGTAAGACCTGCGGCAGGATCAAAGCCGCGCATTTCAACCACAGAAGTTACCGGAAAGCGTGCCTGAGCAGCAGTCAGGTTGGGACCAGCCTTGTTATCTGGTCCACGGAACTGGCTGTCCGGTGTTCGCATCAACTGACCTTCACCATTCGGGGCACCAGTATCGACACCTACGTAGTAAAGGTCTCCCGGATCGTACTCGATGGTTTCAATACGCCCATCCCAGAACATAGCTCGGTCATAGAAAGCAATATTAAAGGTCGTCGGACTATTGCGAGGTACGTTCGGACCAAAGTCAGCTTTAGGGTCGATGTAGTAGTTCCCATCATGTCGGCGCCCAGGCCCGACAATCAGCGGATTATGAGCGCCAACGCCGACGGGCAAACTGAGATTATCGGTTCCAGCAAGTCTCGGGTCGTGGCAACTCGCACAGGCAACATCATCACCAAAGCTGAGAGATCTGGAGAAAAACAGCTCCTTACCCAGCTCGACCAACGCATCTCCCGGCTGAGGGACTATACGATCTGTCAGCTCGGAAGGATCAAACCCAATGTCAGCGATAAGCGCCAGAAGTTCAGTGTCCAGTTCGGTAGGCTCAGTAACAACATCAGGCTCACTCCTTTCTGGATCGTAAGGGTAGGCGTCTAAATCATTCAGAACACCGTCGCCGTCTATATCGTCATCAAGAACGTCAGGGATAAAGTCGCCGTCGAGATCTGCCGGCGTATCGCTCGCATCCAAGGGGGCAGAGCCAGCCGCGACTTCATCACTATCGGAGTAACCGTCATTATCATCGTCTGCGTCGGCATTGTTACCGATGCCATCAAAGTCGCTATCCGCCCATTCGCCGGCGTCAAATACAAAAGCGTCTTCGGCGTTGCGCACGCCATCCCCATCGATGTCGTCATCCTGAGAATCAGGAATACCATCATCGTCGGTATCTACGGTTTCTTCTGGCGTAGCTGGTGCGGTATCCGGTGGAGCTGGAGTATCGTCTGACGTTCCAGAGCCACCTCCACAGGCAACCAGTAAACACGCGCTCGTAATTATTGTTATGAGTGCTTTCAATGTTGAAGGTCCAAATCCGGGACAATCGTGATTCCCTTCCGTCAAGGCAGAAAGGGCCACCTAGCACATAGTTATGCACAAACAGGCCAACAAAACCAGACAACAAAACGTAAATGCGCCATGTGTCTTATTGAAATGTAGAAGAGTTCTTACTTTTGGGAGGGTTAAGAACAGATGCCGCAAGGCGTGCGGCATCTGTAGAGGTCAGCAATTAACCCTGAGCAAGCAGCTCACGAAGGTCAAGAATCGCCGCATTAGCTCGGGAGATATAAGACGCGAGTACCAGCGAGTGGTTAGCGAAAACACCGAACCCACTGCCATTCAGTACCACTGGAGACCAGAGCGCTTCCTGAGTAGCCTCCAGTTCGCGGATGGTCTGACGTAGACCAACCAACGCGTTCTTCTTCTCCAGAACCTCCTGGAAATCTACCTCGATAGCACGCATAAGGTGCAGAAGCGCCCATGAAGTGCCGCGCGCTTCGTAGAACACATCGTCAACCTCAGTCCACGGAGTTCTTACCTCTTCCTCTGAAGGGAGAGGAGTCGCGCCTGTATCTTCATTGAGACGACGCTGGCCTACCGATGCGCTCAGACGCTGAGAGAGGCTACCCAGGCGGGTTTCAACATCCAGCAACCACTGACGCAGATTGTCCGCACGTGCGTAGAACTGCGCCGTCGGCTCATTTGGATCAGACAAGCGGGTCAGGTAAGACTGCAGAGCTTCGAGGCCACGCTTGTATTCACCCTCGGAATCAGGGACCAACCAGCTGTTACCGTCAAAATGCAGCTGCGGCTCAGCAATTTCCAGATCTTTATCTTCCGTCGACTGACTCTGCGAGCGGCTGAAGTCTTTGCGCAGTGCACGGGAGAAGTCACGTACCTGAACCAGTACACCAAACTCCCAGCTAGGAATGTTATCCAGCCACACCCCCGGCGGGAAAATATCGTTCGAAAGATAGCCACCCGGCTTGTAAAGCATGGTTTCGGTGATCTTCATCAGGGTAGCGGTAGTGGTGAAGCCACGAACTGGCTGAACACCCATTTCTTCTGCCCGCGTATTCGCTGACGCCTGTACGTTAAATGTCTCCGGCTCCTGCGACCAGAACATACCTACTACCAGCGCAACCAGAAGATATAACACCACCAGCCAGACGATCAGACGTCCGGAACCACCTTTGGCGTCCTTTCGATCTGCCATCCAGTCCTGAAAGCGCTCTTTCGTATCCTGTACTCGATCCTGCAAACCACTCATAGGTTCTGATCCTTAACTATTCAATCAACAAAAATTTCAGAGGGACAAACTACTGTCCGGGCTTGATGATAACGCAATTCACCGATTAAAGGAGTATCCACAAGAGCCAGCTACCGGGGGAAGTCCCGTCACTCACGCCAAAGCGGTATACTGCCAGTCGCCAACGGAGACCTGTATGCCCACTTTAGACATTCTGGCGTTAGCCCGATCCCCTTACAAAGAGAAGTTTGCCATCCCTCGTCAACCCGGCCTGGCACCTTCGGTACTCACCCGGATAGAGTTACAGGCACCGTTTGACGACCCCGGAGCACTACAGGGGTTGGAGCGGGTGTCGCACATCTGGCTGATATTCTGTTTTCATGGTGTTGGAAGCCGCCCGGAATCACTGCGTGTCCGTCCGCCACGGTTAGGTGGTAATCAGCGCATTGGGGTATTCGCGACACGCAGTACGCACCGCCCCAACGGACTGGGCCAGTCACTGGTCAAAATTGAGAAAATAGAAGGCACCACGTTGTTGGTTTCGGGCGCAGACCTTCTCGACGGCACCCCCATTGTCGATATAAAACCTTACGTGCCCTACACCGACTCTGTACCTGATGCGACAAATGCGATAGCGCCTTCAGCACCAGAACCGCTCACTGTGAGCTGGTCCGAAGAAGCCCGTCGACAGGCGACTACAGAAGCCGCCAGACTCAACGAGAATGTCATTGCTGTTATTGAGGAGTGCCTGGCTCAGGACCCACGCCCAGCCTACCAGGCGCATGATCCTGAACGGGAATACGGCGTGCGTCTATGGGATCTGAACATCCGCTGGCGCTATCCCTCCGACCAGAGCATTGTAATTACCGAGGTCAGCCCTTTGGCGTGAGGCGAAGCACTTTTTCACGCAACGCAGAGAGGCCACGCTCGCGAAACTTGGGCTCATCAACCAGGCAGTCTTTATCAGCCATCAGATCAATGTTCATCGCATCGGCGTAAAACGACTCAACCTGTGCCTGATCCACAGCAAACGGCGGTCCCGACATCTCGTTCTGGTCGTACTCAAACGTAACCAGCAACTGAGGTGCATTTTCTGACACCTTCAGCAGCTGGCTGGCATAGTCGGCCCTCATCTCTTCAGGCATTGCGACCAGTGCTGCACGATCATAAACCGCATCGATTGGCCCAGTATCAAATGAAGTCAGGCTGAACCAATCACCGCAAATCAGCAGAATACCTGCAGCCCGGTAGAGGATGAGGTTACCCACCTGCTGCTTATCGACCGCCAGACTGAAGGTCTCTTCGATCGACTCAGCCAGTGCATCCAGCGCAATTTCACTCAACTCTACGCCTACTACCTGATAGCCTTCACGCAGCAGCCATAGGATATCTACCGACTTCCCACAGAGTGGTACCAGAACACGCTCGCCTAGATCGACAGGAATGGTATGCCAGTGACTGGTAAGGGCGGGATTGGTATCGCTCAAGTGAAAACCAATCTCCTGTTTTTCCCAACGTTCGTGCCAGAAATCGTGCTTCATAAGCGCTCCACAGAATTAAATCTGGCGGCATTATGCCTGAGCTGCTCACAGACGAAAACGCCCGGCATTGCCGGGCGTCGTCAAACAATATCGTTCGGCAGATTAATTCACCTGCAGTGCAGCAATATCGGGGTATCTCTCTTCCCAGTTCTCAATCAGGTAGTTCTGATCAATATCCCATGGATGGAAACCGGTTTTGAAGAACTTCGCTAATCCTTTCATGTTATCGCGAAGAACGCCCTTCTTACCCCAGAAAAATACTGCGGCTTCTTTCCACTCTCTCCAGCTTGGAAAGTGACGCTGCGAACGCAGTAGCCAGACCTGATACATAGCCAAACGAGAAAACAGACTGATCATAGAAATCACCATCACCCGCTTACGCATAAACTCATCATTTACGTGCTCACGATACACATCAAACGCGACAGCCTTGTGTTCAATTTCTTCTACAGCATGCCACAGCAGCATCTTACGAACCGTCGGATCTGCATCTTCGAGTATTTCGGGATTCTTGAGCAAAAATTCCGCCAATGACGCTGTGAAGTGCTCCATGGCAACCGTCAAAGCAAGCTGACGTTCGCGGCTGAATTTCTTCAGAAAATCAACGCGCTTGTGCAAGCGGCCGACGATACGATCCATGGGAAAGCCCATGTCGGTAATTGCCTGGTTTAACGCTTCATGCGATACGCCATGGTGAGCTTCCTGACCAATAAAACCACGGATCTGCTCCTTCAGAGTCTCGTCTTTGATGTCGTCGCGGTAGTTACGCACGGAGTGAATAAAGAACCGTTCACCATCAGGGAAAAGCGCCGATAGCGCATAGAAAAAGGTGCTGATCAGTGAATTATTTTTAAAAGCGTATTTATTCATCGGCGATTCAGTATCGAACGCCATGCGACGCGGTTTGATCTCAACCTGTGCAGATTTATTCTTAATATTAGTCATACGATCACCCTCTTAGGGAAGCCCGTCCACGAATTGTTAATTTCTGTATCGTTGGCCAGAATTCACATACCTGACATGCAATCACTATGACATACTGATCCGGATATTTTGGGGTGCAATGCTTTCACCCTGTGGTTCAAAACTGGCATCTGGTATCTATGACGACTAAAACCATCGGATCGGGTGAGCACAGACTCTCGTCTGATTACCTTATACTGCTTGGCGAGATGGCCTTTGAGCGTGGCATCCCCATGTCTGCGCTCCTGGAGGGCACCGGACTACCTGAAAACCTGATGTTCATGCCCAGCGTGCAGATCGGACATGAGTCCGCTTTGCTACTGATCGACAACTTCCTCGAGCACGTGGACCTGTCCGCTGCTCTGGAGTTCGGCAAGCGTATGACCCTCTCCAAGCATGGCGCACTGGGCTACGCGGCCCAATACAGTGCCACCATGGAAGATGCAGCGGGTAAAGTAGAACAGTTCATCGAAACCCGCGTGCAGCTGTTTGAACTGCGTCGCGAAACCGACAAAAGTAGTCGTCACCTTTACATCACCACCCGTATTCCCGACAGCCGGGCCGGATTTTTTATGGTTCTGGCGTTTCTGGCCAGCGTCGAGACCATCTGCCGTACTCTTGTACCTGCCGAGTCACGTAACGCGCGCAGCATGATTCAGATTGCCTGCCGTGGTGACCTATCCAGCCAGGATATCTTGCCCAATTGCGCCGTATACACTGGCGCCCCTATTAATTGCCTGACCTGGCCCCGCAAGGCACTCGACGGCATGCTGCCCTTCTTTGATCCAAAACTGGCCGATCTTGCCCAGCAGGAACTAACCCAGGCGATGACACAGGTGACCGAGACTAACACCATGGCGGGTAAAGTCAGAGAGATACTTAACGATCACCTGGCAGAGATGCCAACCGTGGAGGATGTCGCGAATATGCTGTTTATGTCGGCCGCGACCCTGAACCGAAAACTCAAAGCCGAAGAGCGCAGTTTTCAGCAGATCAAAGATGAGCTGCGCTATAGCAAAGCGCAACGCCTGCTGAAGGATACTACGCTGTCGGTGGATCAGATTGCAGACCAGCTAGGCTATAGCGACGCAAGTAACTTCGCCAAAGCATTTAAAAACTGGTCCGGCGCCAGCCCGAGCCAATACAGACAAGGCAGTACGGGCTGATCACTTTCGGGTATACTGCGCCGCCATTCTCACCGGCCGGAGACACCTATGATCGACAAGCCCTTACTGATCAACTACAACCAGCTTCATACGCTCTGGCTGAAATGGTTAAGCCAACCCGCTAACGCGCACTTTGATCGCTGGCTCAAGCATGAAGCAGCCAGCTGGCGTAAGCGCTTCCGCGAAACCATGCCTCTGGAACTCGGCAGTGCCATGCAGCATGCACTGCGTTTCCGGCAACTCGCCTGCGCCCTGGAGTTAATCCATGAAAGAGGCCTTGATCAGGACTGGCAGGCCTGGACTGAACAATGGAATCCAGAACAGGCCGAAAACCTCAGCCGCAATAACTTCTGGTTCTGGATTCAGCGCCGTAGCTATTCTCAGTGGTACATCCCGAAAGACTGGCAGGCTGGCAGCCGCAAAACCACCGTCGACGATACCGCCGCCTGGGTTCGTAAGAATCCGGATTCGCCGCTGGCTTACATCTGGTTTGGTATCGACGCTTCGCTCGCCAGTGCGATAGAACACCGCGCAGAACTGTCTGGCTGGAATGATAAGCAGCGACAGGAATTTATCCGTATGCAGCAGAGCCGCCCACCACTCTGGTTGCGCCCGGCTGCAAGCCAGGACGTCAAAGCCCTGTGCGATGAACTCAAAGCAGCAGGCGTAGAAGTTAACCTGAACAAACACGGGCTGTGTGCCACCGGCGGTTTCGGTGTGCAACAGACCGACGCCTATAAAGAAGGTCGTGTTGAAGTGCAGGACTTTGCCAGTCAACAGATCGCTGCCGCCGTTGATGCGCAAGCCGGCGAGAAGATCTGGGATGCTTGCGCAGGCGCCGGTGGAAAGACTCTGGCGATTGCCGACGGCATGAGTGGTAAAGGCGCCGTGGTCGCAACCGACCTGAAAGAATTTAAACTGACTGAACTGAAGAAACGCGCGAAGCGCGCTGGCATTGCCAATATCCGTACCTTTGTCTGGGATGGCGAAGCGCCATTACGCCTGCCCAAAGAAATTGCCCGCCAGAAGGGCTTCGATAAAGTCCTGATTGATGCGCCATGCACAGCAACCGGCACCTGGCGGCGTAACCCGGATGCCCGCAATCGCCTGAGCGATACGTATCTCAAAGAGCTGATGGGCTTACAGCAACAGCTACTGGACAATGCGAGTGAGGCCGTTCGACATGGCGGTAAGCTGATTTATGCGACGTGCAGTTGGCTGACCGAAGAAAACGAAGATGCGGTGGAAGCCTTTCTGAAAAATCACGCTGACTTTGCTCTGGAAAGTTCGCGACTGCTCGGTGCACCGGATGTCGATTCCGATACCATGTTTGTTGCTGTAATGAGTCGTCAAAACTGATTTATAGCCCAGCTGACTCTCATATCCGTTTCTCCATAAGAGCTTCATTTGCTGGGCTCAGCAGACATTCAGGCGGCGCCAGACAATAAAGGCGCCGCGCGACCGTCAGAGCAAAATCGAGCCCTGAAATCTACCTATCGTCACGTAACTGATATGTTTTCAGGGCGATTTATTTTGCGTGTCGCCGCAGTAACTGAGATTGGCTGGAAATAAGCCGGCTGTGCTGCGGAGCGCAGTCAACGAAGATCAACTCTCTGCGAATCCCTGAAGTACAACGGAATATGGGTCAGCGGAGTGATAAAAAAAAGCCAGACGCTGTGCGCCTGGCTTCTTTTTTTACAGGAGCGATCAGATGCAGATCGTTTTTAACGGAGGGAAACCGTTAAATTCAATCGCACTGTAGGTGGTGGTGTACGCGCCGGTGGAGAACCAGTACATACGATCACCGGCTTCGAGAGAGAGTGGCAGTTCATACTTGTACTGTTCGTACAGGATGTCAGCCGAATCACAGGTCGGGCCTGCAATAATCACCTCTTCAGTGTCACCGTCTTTTTCCACATAGAGTGGATACTTGATCGCCTCGTCCATCGTTTCTACGAAGCCACCAAATTTACCGATATCGGTGTAGACCCAGCGATCCAGACCGGTACGGTTCTTACGGCTGACCAGCACCACTTCGCTGACCAGAATACCTGCGTTCGCAGCCAGTGATCGACCCGGCTCGAGAATAACTTCAGGCAGCTCGTCGCCAAAATCCTCTTTCAGGAATCGGGTAATCTCTTCTGCGTAGGTCTCCAGAGGGTTGGTGCGGCTGATGTAGTTCGCCGGGAACCCGCCCCCAAGGTTGACCATTTTCATCTCAATGTTTTCTTCTTCCTTCAGGCGCTCGAAGATCCACTTCACCTTAGCGATCGCAGAGTCCCAGGCGCCAATGTCGCGTTGCTGAGAGCCAACATGGAACGAAATACCATACGGTTTCAGTCCAAGATCACGCGCCATAATGCAAAGCTCAATGGCCATATCTACATGGCAGCCAAACTTACGCGACAGTGGCCAGTCTGCGGTCTGAGAGCCTTCGGTCAGAATGCGCACAAACACTTTCGACCCCGGAGCAGCTTCTGCAAGATTGCGCAGATCGGCTTCTGAGTCCGAGGCAAACAGACGCACACCCTTTTCGTAGGCGTAACGGATGTCCTTAATCTTCTTGATGGTATTACCAAAACTGACTCGGTCACCACCCACACCCAGCGACAACACCTTGTCGAGCTCGTAACGGCTGGCAATGTCAAAGTTACAGCCGCGGTCACGAAGGATTTCCAGCACTGCTACCTCAGGATTCGCTTTCACCGCGTAGTAGGTGTTTGCATAAGGGAAGCAAGCCATCAGGTGATCCAGTTGCTCGCCGAAGGTTTTGGTATCCACGATCAGAACAGGCGTTTCCTGCTGATCTGCAGCCGCTTTAATGCGGGCAAAAGTATCGGCGTCGTAATAGGCTTCCGGTTGGGTCAACATCAGGCTCGCTACCTCCTTAGGGTCAGACTGCTGTGCGTTTGAAGTCGCGCAAAGATAGAGGATTTATAATAACAGTACAGTGAAATTTTCTTACCCTTACGATGAGAAAATCACGTAGGGCGGATTGTCCGTTCCAGTGCAACAGACTCTGCCAGAGCCTGCAAGCACAATTCAGGTTAAAATGACTCCCAGAAACCGTTAAGGTTCCTGTTTCGCACTACTCTTCCACTCCGGCTCTGGACATCTATGCTCAGCTTTTTTGAAAAACGCATCAATCCCTTTCCTCCCGAACATCCGGAGCAACCTCCTCAGGGACTCTATGCATTTTGCCGCCATTACACCCGAGGACTGGAAGGCTCATTGCTGGCCATGTCGTGTCTGACCGCCATGCTCGCCATACTTGAAGTCACCCTTTTCAGCTTTATGGGTGACCTGGTCGACTGGCTATCCACGCAAAGCCCAGACACCTTATTTGCCAGCGAAGGCACCAAACTGCTGCTCATGAGCCTGGTGGTGCTGGTCGCCATGCCTGTCGTCGTATTACTGCATGCCCTGATCACCTATCAGTCATTGCTCGGCAATTACCCAATGCGCATTCGCTGGCAGGCGCACCGCTATCTGCTCAAGCAAAGTCTGAACTTTTATGAAAACGACTTCGCCGGACGCCTTGCCACCAAAGTGATGCAAACGGCGCTGGGAGTCCGGGAAACTGTAATGAAGCTGCTGGATGTGCTGGTCTATATCCTCGTCTACTTTATTTCAGCCCTGGTGATGATTGGCACAGCAGACTGGCGACTGATGCTGCCCATGGTCGTCTGGCTGGCGGCCTACATAGGTATTCAGTTTTATTTTGTGCCGCGCATGAAAAAAATTGCGACAGAGCAGGCGGATGCCCGCAGTGTTATGACAGGGCGTGTTGTCGACAGCTACACCAATATTCAGACGGTAAAACTGTTCTCACACACAGAGCGGGAAACGTCTTACGCCCGTGACAGCATGGATGGCTTCCTCGGTACGGTATATCACCAGATGCGCCTGGCCACCGGTCTGAACTTTTCAGTGAATATGATCAACTACCTGCTGGCCTTTACCGTCGCAGCCCTGTCTATCTGGCTGTGGATGGACAGCGCCATCACTGTTGGCGCTATTGCGATTGCAGTCAGTCTGGCCCTACGCGTGAATGGTATGGCGCAATGGATAATGTGGGAGATCAGTTCTCTCTTTGAAAATCTGGGCACAGTGGCTGACGGCATGAACACACTGGCGAAACCACAGACCATTACCGACCCAGTGAATGCGCCAAAGCTGAATGCAGAACACGGGGAGATCGCTCTGGATGATGTGCACTTCTCATACGAAGGCGCTGACGACAAGAGCTACCCGGTTTTTGAAGCGTTGAACCTGACTATCAAACCCGGTGAGAAGATCGGTCTGGTTGGACGCTCGGGTGCAGGTAAATCCACACTCGTTAATCTGCTGCTGCGCTTCTACGACATCGATAGTGGACAGATTAAGATCGACGGACAGGACATCAGTCAGGTGTCGCAGGAGAGTCTGCGATCAAAAATTGGCATGGTGACGCAGGATACTTCCCTGTTGCACCGAAGCGTACGCGACAACATCCTCTACGGTCGGCCTGATGCCAGTGACGCAGAAGTACTCGACGCTGCCCGCAAAGCTGAAGCAGATGCCTTCATCCGTGATCTCCACGATCCGGAAGGTAACACGGGCTACGACGCTCAGGTCGGCGAACGCGGTGTCAAACTCTCCGGCGGTCAGCGTCAGCGCATTGCTATTGCCCGGGTGCTGCTGAAAGACGCGCCGATTCTGATTCTGGACGAAGCAACATCAGCGCTCGATTCAGAAGTAGAGGCGGCTATTCAGCAAAGCCTCTACCGCCTGATGGAAAATAAAACTGTAATCGCCATTGCTCACCGTCTGTCGACCATCGCGGCAATGGACCGGCTGATCGTACTGGATGACGGCAAAATCGCCGAACAGGGAACGCATGAAGAACTGCTTGCACAGGGCGGCATCTATGCGCAACTGTGGGCGCACCAGACCGGTGGCTTCTTAGGGGAAGGTTAAAGCAAACAGAGCTCGTCATAATCCCTTAACAGAAATAAGGTTTTATGACGCAGCCCCGGAGACGCGATGGCCTGATGATGAGGCGTTCAGGAAGGAACCTGATCCGCTCCGGGGAACCAATTCTGTCTATCTATCTGAAGGACTTACCTAAAGCTGCTGCGATCTCTGAATGGCTTCGGCTCTGCGCCCTTACCCGCCAGACCATTCTTCATTGCGATCTGCTGATTCTTGCGACCCAACAGACGAGTCTGAACCCAACGTTCCCAACGCAGCGCTTTCCAGGTATCCGCTTTCCAGGTTTTCTTGAACAGATACTTAGTGGCTGCAATCGCATCCGGAGATTTCGTCGCAATGGTTTGCGCCAACGCCAGGGCTTCTGCCTGAGGGTCGTCCGCCAGCTTAGAAATCAGACCGTAACTGAAGCCCTCTTCAGCACTGAACTGACGGCCCGTCATGGTCAGCTCCTGGGCGATATCGACACGGGTCAGGCGCGATAGCGTCACCATACCGCTCATGTCAGGAATCAGGCCCCATTTCATTTCCATAATGCAGAGGTTGGCGTCCGGCGTCGCAATGCGGTAATCCGCGGCGAGCGCAATCTGCATTCCGCCACCAAAGCAATTGCCATGAATCGCACAGATAACCGGTACTGGCAGGTCCCGCCAGATATGCGCAATGCGCTGCGCCAGATTCATTTTGGTCCAGGGGAGTTTAAGGAACAGCTTAGGGATCATCGACGGATTTTTACTCACCGCCTTAAAGTCGAGCCCTGCAGAGAATGACTCACCTTTCGCCGTAAGAATCACCGCACGAATGCTACGATCCTTACGTATTTTTTTCGCCGCAGCGACCAGACCATGGAACATATCCAGATCCAGACCATTCAGCTTTTCCGGGCGGTTCAGGTACACCCAGGCAATGTGGTCCTGCACTTCAACTAAGACTTTATTGTGATCTCTCATCGCTGTTTACCTTTTATGATTGCCGCATCTTTGCATAAAGAAGCAAGGACAACCATGATCAAAACACACGATCGGCTTACCGAAAGAGACAGCTCTGAACAGAATTCAGAACCAGCCACACGCATTTTCTTTGACCAGAGAGACCATCATACCGATATGATCCGGGCGATCATTCAGGCAGGGAATATAGTGATAGTCCTTCCCGCCAGCTTCGATAAAGGTTTCGCGGTTTTCCATATCCAGCTCTTCAAGCGTCTCGAGACAGTCTGCCGCAAACGCCGGGCTGATAACATCGACACGCCCTACGCCGGCCTTTCCCCAGTCCTCTAACGTGTGATCGGTATACGGTTTGACCCACTCTTCACGACCGAAGCGTGACTGAAAGCTGCATATCCATTGTTCGTCGTTCAGACCCAATTCGCTGGCAAGTGCCGCAGCCGTCGCCCGACACTGGCTTGGGTACGGATCACCACGATCTTCATAACGCTGCGGAATGCCGTGGAACGACATCATCAGTCGGTCACCCTGGCCATGCTCAGCCCAATACTCACGCACGGAATTCGCCAGAGCGCCTATGTAGCCCGGGTGAACGTGATAGTCGGTGATCCAGCGAGCAGCCGGAACGTGCGGACAAGGCGCCATCGCATTGGAGTAGCGATCATGTACTGCCGCCGTGGTCGACGAGGAATTCTGCGGATACAGCGGCAATATAACCAGACGCTCCGCACCGGCCTTACGCAGCTCCCGACCAGCATCCTCCATCGTGGGCTTGCCATAGGTCATGGCCAACGACACAGGAATGTCCTGACCGTATTCCGCTTTTAAGGCCTCTGCTAATGCGCGCTGTTGTGCACGCGAAATCGTCATCAGGGGGGAACCTTCAGGGCCCCACACTTTGGCATACGCTTTTGCTACCCGCGGTGGGCGGATAACGAGAATGACCAGATTAAGAATCAACCACCACAGCAGACGCGGTACATCGACGACACGTCGGTCACTGAGAAACTCTCTGAGGTAAGAACGCACTGCTTTTGCAGTCGGTGCTTCCGGGGTGCCGAGGTTGGCAATAAGAACGCCGAATGGGGGCTTATCCAAAATGATTCTCCACAAAGACAGGTCGTAACGATGGTTGTCTGTATCAGTTTTGTATAGTTTAGCGGAAGCCGGAGATCGGGTCACCAATCAAACTCAACCGACAAGGCTCAACCGATCAATTCATCAGAGATGAGACTGGCCCGAAGCCTGTCCATCAGTAACTCTGCTGCTTCGCGCCCTTCAATCATTTCTGCGATACGGACCTTACGCTGACCATCACGAATCCGGATATGGAAATACTCTTTTGTGCTGTTGCCTGTGCTCGAACTACCCGCAGCTTTAAGTTCGAGTTGCTGAGCACTTCTGAATTCGGTACTGCGGCGCCAGAGCGCCCTTCCCATCCAGTAGCGCACGGTTTCAATCTTGCCATCCTCACATCGGCTCTCCAGTGACCGGCCAAGCCCAAACAAACCACCCAGGGCCATCGGCGTCCCCACAAGAAAGAATACGCCGCCCATAAAGTACAGGGTAACGCCCTCGGTGGCCGCCTGATTCAACATAAAGAGCCCTGCCCCTGCAAAGGCGATTCCGGCAAACATAAAAATGAGGAAAAAAGACAGATGTCGCCCTGCGGCACTATGAATAATAAAGTCATCACCGCTCAGCGTCATATCAAGGTTCTGACTGAGCGCGGCCTCGGCGGCGGCGACCTGGCTGCGCGATGCTTTACTTTGATGCTCGGTGGAAATGTCGAGAGTACTATTGGCGGCGCCCTCTACAACGGGCACTACAAACTGGCGCTGGAATTTCACTGGCTCAGTAGGGCCTTCGACTTCTACCCGCCAGATAACGGCTTTACGACCTTTGCGATAACTCTGAGGAAGTTCCGGGTCAGGGTTAAACACAAAATTAAGGCATGTTTCACCGTCGCTCTCTGTGACTTCAGGCAGCGTGCTGGATTGCCATAACAAGGTTTCACGCGTTGAACTGTTTTTACCGCTGGAGCGCGTCTGACGGACGCATTTCAATCTGACATTCCAACGCTCCCCCAAACCGGTTTTGTTGATTTTCAGAGTCCCGCCGACCTGTCCCTGTACCTGCCCGGGTACAGGGTTCAGATACAAAGGCGTGCGTCCGTAAAACAACCAGTTTTTCCGCGACCTGTACGCAGCTATACCCAGGCCAGCAGCGACCAAAGGAAATAAGAGGACGAGAAGAATGGCATGATTTCCAGATCTGAATTCAGAAGGCAAGCTCAGAACGGCAGGCAATGAGATCAACA
Organism: Thalassolituus sp. UBA675; assembly: GCF_002297765.1. NCBI lineage: Bacteria > Pseudomonadati > Pseudomonadota > Gammaproteobacteria > Oceanospirillales > Oceanospirillaceae > Thalassolituus > Thalassolituus sp. UBA675. The sequence continues at coordinate 188,686 of NZ_DBNJ01000008.1, read as the reverse complement.
GGAAAACCATCGACATAAATCCAAGCACCCAGTGCATCAGGTTCTGCCCTGAATAAACTACACCTGATGCGACATCTGCCTGACGCGCGGAATAGCGCCCAAACAACATAATCCCCGCCCCTGCGCCACCAAAGACAAGAACAAAAATCATCATAAAACCAATTTTTTCCCATCGGATATCCCTGACCAGATAACTTTCCGATGGATTATCCGGATTCACCCAGGCGGTAAGGACCTGACTGGCAGAGGCTCTGCGAATCTTATTCTCAGTCTTTGCATGCCAGTCACCAATGTTGTCCGGAGATTCGTAGTAACTGATACGGTTGCTTGAATAATCACGGTTATTGAAGCGATAGCTGTAGAGCCCCTCTAACGAATACGTCGTTGTATCACCATGATGGTATTCGATATCAATACGTTGAAGCGTGGCTGAAATCTGTGTCCAGCCAGAAGTCATAACGTGAAGACGGAGTGTATCCAGAGGACCAAAGAGCAATATTCCGATTGCCGGGCCAAGAAACATCAGACCAAAAATGAATGCACCGATACTACGCTTAGACGTAGTACCGGCTTCGCCTGTTTTTGATATGGACATCTCTGGCTCCCTGACTTTTGGTTGAATGATGACTGATGAATGTTATTCGTAGTCTAGCCAATCCACCTCGTCAGATCATCAGTCCAACCAGTTATGCGCTCATATCACTGCTGTTGAATTTCCGGAATGCTTCCTGTACCTCTTTTTCGCTCGGTATGTATTCTGTTTTGACCATAATGATAAGGCTTTGTCCGAATACCCGTTCATCTGCCGCTGGGTGAATATTCACTTCGCCCCCCCTTACCGATACAAGCCAGTAGCGTTCCAATGTTAGACATCATCATCGCTGCCACGACATCTCGCCAGCAGTCACCTTCTAACCAAAGTGGATAGCGGACGAAATGATCTTTATCGTGAGTGAACATATCTTCGATGATCAATTCTGATCCAGGAGACTCCATAGCACGAACCAGAATCTCCGGATATGAACGGATTGGACGAATCACCGACTTTACGCCCAACTTCGTCATACGGATGCGATTTTCATCCTCAACACACTCAACAATCACACGGAAAGCCAAGCCGTGTTCTTTCATGCGATAGCACAAGGTGGATACCTAAGCCGGTTAAAGAAGATGGTAGCCCATCCGGATAGTCAGTATTGAGTAGTACGACCGGTGTCTTACGGTGCATTTTATTCTGGCGTATCTGCTCAACAAACCGCCGGAAATAGATATCCCGATTCTACTTCGGAGAGTTAATTACAACGATGTGATTATTCATGATTCTGCTCCACTTTTCGGCGACCCTGTAAAAAGTATAAGAGACAGAATAAAAGCGTTAAGACCGTTTTATTATGAGAAATAATTTGAGAGATGATCGGGAATTATTAACCCTTCGACTGACGTAATTTAGTATCTCGCCTGGAGAGTTATGTATATCGGGCTTACTGGAATGCTTTGAGCCCAGGCAGCGCCAAGACTCCGTCCAATGTACGACTGACCTGATCCGACAACGGATACCCGAGTCGTAACAGCCCTTCATCTGGGAAAGCACGCGTCCAGATCCCTTCATTCGCCAGGCAATCCTGCCAAATCAGCGGACATTCTGAACGTAACGTCAGGAATAATGGCGTACAACCAGCGAAGGCATCGCTGCGACTGAGCGCATGGGACATCTGTGCCTGTAAATCCTTTAAACGATCAGACTGCATGGACTGCCAGGCTCTGTCGATCAAAGCTTGCTCTGCTAGCCGGAGTGTTAACGACGATAGCCCCCAGGGCCCAAGGTACGATGAGAGCGTGGCCAACATGTCAGGTTCTGCGAATACCGTACCGAACCGGATACCCGCCAGTCCGAAAAACTTACCCAAAGAGCGCAGAACGATAGTATTCTCTGGCCGGTGTTCTCCGAGCAAGCTGAGGTGTTGAGTGGCGTCCATAAAGGCCTCGTCGCAGATCAACGCGCCTCCCCGCTTTTCAAGAACAAAAGCCCATTCAAGTAGCTCAGGTTTAGGGAAGTAATAGCCAGTGGGGTTATCCGGATTCACCACTATAAGGACATCAGGCGCATCACCCGCTTGTAACGAGTGGCGGATATCCTCAATACTTTTCTGCTGAACATGATGGCCATGCATAGCCCAGCTCAATGCATGCTCCCCATAACTGCCACGAACAACCCACACAGCACATTCATCGAAGCATAAAGGCAAGCTGCGAATAGCCGCCTGACTTCCCGCAGTCGGAAGACCCGCCTCACCATAGTAAGCTACGATTGCTTCGCGGAGGCTCTCCTTTACCTCAGGCAGTGCCTGGCTCTCTACAGCCGACACCAGAGCATCGTCCGGGTTGTCAGTCCACCAGCTATAAGGACTGACCGCGGACGAAAGATCGAGCCAGTCTTTGTCACCATACCGCGCTATTGCACGCGTAAGGTCAGATCCGTGGGCAGCCGGTTTGATCGCTGTTTTCAGCTTCTTCACATTACACCAGTGACGTAATGCAATGACAGGCAGCAGAACACCATCAACGACAACTGAATGAGCAGAGCCTGTTTGACCAGGCGAATCGCACGTGGAATATCATCCACGCCAGCAGGCATACCACTGCCCATCACGGGCTTCTGTTTTATGGTGCCCTGATAGTCTGCGCGCTGACTTAATTTTCGGTTGAGCGCTCCTGCGCCGGCGGTCAACACCACGCCGCCGTTTGGACTGTCACAATATTTGGCCTGAGTTTTCCAGCAATCCAGTGCCTTCTGACGATGTTCGCCTGCGGCAAAGACAAATGACAATGCCGTCAGCCGAGCAGGTAACCACGCCATGGCATCATCCAGCCTGGCCGCAGCCCAGCCGAAATAAAAGTGGCGCTCTGTCCGGTAACCCCACATGGCATCCAGCGTATTAACCCAGCGGTGCAGTAAGGCGGCTTCGGCGCCACCAATAAGAAACCAGAATAAAGTCGCAAATAACGCATCCGAGGAGTTTTCCAGCGTGCTCTCGATACTGGCTTGGGCAACTTCGTCGGCATCCAGTACCTGCGTATTACGGCTGACGATTTTGCCCAACTCTTCGCGGGCCGCTGGCAGATCGTCCGTCGCCAGACTGCGCCAGACATCAGACACATGCTCCTGCAAACTGTGCCAGCCAATACACAAGTAAAGAATCACCAGCTGCAACAAACAAGCGCTCATCAGCGACAGCGACGCAGAGGCCTGCAACAAACCAATAATCAGAACCAAAGGCGAAAGCGCAACGACGACTGCGATTGCACCAAGGATATAACCCGGTGCTCCCGGGAGCCTGTTTAACGCTCGCTCCAGCACTCCACTCCAGCGACCGAAACCCACGAGCGGGTGAAACTTCGATGGCTCTCCCAGCCGGGCGTCAAGGTACACACCGCTAACCAGAATGGCAGCGAGCAAGAGTGCCCCCCAGTGCAGTGAAAGTGCGTCCTGTTGAAACCAGAAAAACAGCATAAGCGGCCTGTGTCTTCAAAAAGTGGGCATACTGTAAAAGAAAAACCCCGCTTGCGTGAACAAGCGGGGTCTTTTAAAGAGTGGAGTCGGCCTATAAGCCGGGTTCTGTGTTAAACAGTCATTCGTCTAGGCCTGCAATCACTCGCAGGCTCAAGCGACCTACCCGTTCCCAGCGTGGGCCACGCCTTGTACCTCAAGGGTAACAGGGAACCTATTTGGTCTTGCTTCGGGTGGAGTTTACCGTGCCACGAACTGTTACCAGACGCGCGGTGCGCTCTTACCGCACCCTTTCACCCTTACCTGATCCGCAAAAGCGGCCATCGGCGGTTTACTCTCTGCTGCACTGGTCGTGGGCTCACGCCCCCCAGGCGTTACCTGGCACCTTGCCCTATGAAGCCCGGACTTTCCTCCCCCTGCTTGCGCAGGCAGCGACTGTCTGGCCGACTCCGGCGCGGAGTTTAACGGAAAGCGATTGCTGTCGCACTCTTATTTCCGCTATTCGCTCTTATCTCAGTTGTTCAACAGAGGCGTAAAAACCTTCTCCCAGAGAGTCTGGTACTTCTGCTTATGCCAGCCGATATGACCAATACGTTTCTGACCAATCTCTTCTGGGCTGACCACCACCTTGGTAATGTCAGCACCGGTGAAGAAACTGTGCAGCTTATCGACGTTCGCCATCGACATCATATCGTCATCGGTAAAGGCGACGCAGCTGATCGGACAGGTAACCCCGGCAAATCGCTGGCGTAACCAGTCACCTTCGACGCCAATACAGTAGTCGCCACTCAGACACCAACGTCGCCATTGCATAATGACGCCCTTCGGCAGGTCACACATCACCTTGAGTCGGTTGCCAGGGAAATAGCCTAATAGCGGCACCGTCGCGGGCACCAGCCCGTACCAGAGAAACCAGGCAACACGCTTAGTAGGCGCTGCATTCATCCACCAGGTGCCTGTACCCGCGCCGACAGAGATCGCACGATCAATGCCTCTTGTTGACGGCATCATACCGAGAATATGCGTGCCAACGCTGTGACCGATCCAGGTCAGTGGCAGCTCCGGAAATCTCGCCTTAACAAACTCCAGTAAAGCGACACTGTCATTGTTTGCCCAGCTCAATTTGTCACTGCGGCTGTGCTTCACATGAGACTGGATTGAGAGCCCGATTCCATCGTAATCGTAGGTCACGACCTCAAACCCCTGAAGAGTCAGCCAATGAGCAAAGTCATCGTACAGGTACTGCGCCACCCCGGTTGCAGGAGCAATAACACATACGCCTTTCACATCACTCGCAGCCGCCCTGAAAACACGGGCGGTAATGCTGTGACCAGCGGGAGTCGGTACTTTCACGATTTCTGGATCGCTGCCAGCCTGCTTTTCCGCGCTCTTTTCTTTCACCTGATCAATCACTGTTGCCTCCATCAGAACCTGGCCATAATAAAATTTAAGAAACGAAGAATGGTCAGCATCTCTTCGTCACTGAACTCATCCGAAAAAATATCGTTCATCGTCGCGATCATCGGCTGGAGCCGCTTTAACTTGTCCTGGCCATCAGGGGTGACTCTGAGCACCACGGCACGCGCATCCTCTGTCGACGAGGCTCGCGCCAGAAGACCGTTTTTTTCCATACGGGAAACCAGACCCGTAATCGCAGATTTATTCAGTTCCAGTGTTTGCGCGACGTCTTTCTGCTGACAGTCTTGCTTGCTGGCAATCACCATCAACGCCGCCATCTGAGTCATAGACGCCTCAAGTTCTTTCTCGCACGCCTGATCCATAAAGCGGAACAACTTCTTCTGCGCCATATTCATCAGGAAAAAGAGTCGTTTATCCATGATCATTTATCTCAAACCAGCAAACTAGTTCACATATAAACATTATTTAGTTTACATGTAAACAATCGCACAAAGGCAAAGTACAGCCATAAAAAAAGGGCCCGCAGGCCCTTTGACTAAATGATGAGAGCAGAATATCTGCTACTGATACTCAACGAGACACCGTCGTCGTAAAGTTAACGACCGGACAACTGGCTTCCTCTTTCAGCAGGGGCGAGCGTGAGCAATTCATGACCCTGTTTGTGATGGTACCCACAAACCCTGAACAAACGTTATCCTGATTGTGCAAAGACCAGTGATCAAAAGATACCCCAGCAGCAGATACCCCAGTACCGGCAGGCTCAGGCCTTGCCCTGAATCTCAAGAGCCCGCTGGTAAAGCGCTTTTTTGTTCTCGCCCGTCAGCTCCGCGATAACGGCAGCGGCTTTTTTGGGTGGTAACTCTGCAAGTAGCAGACGGAAGAGTTTGTCGGTGTCGAACGCCGTTGCCGTCGCAGGCTCTGGGTTCCCTGCCACCATGACAACAAACTCTCCCTTGGTCTGATCGTCATCGGCCAGCAGCTGCTTACGAACAGTCTGGAGAGTACCGTGATAAAAACTCTCGTACGTTTTGGTGAGTTCACGTGCGACGCAAGCCGCACGGTCGTCGCCAAACGCTTCAGCCATAAGGGTCAGTGTTTCGAGAATGCGGTGCTTGGATTCGTAAAACACCAGAGTGGCCGTCTCATTCACCAGAGGTTCCAGACGTTCACGACGCCCGCCTGCCTTGTGCGGCAGAAAGCCCTCAAAAAGAAAACGGTCGGTCGGTAGCCCCGCAGCACTTAACGCCGTAATCAGGGCACTGGGGCCCGGAACAGGCGTCACGCTGAAGCCCTGTTCGCGCAGTGCCTGAACAAGAGGGTAACCCGGGTCAGAGATAAGTGGCGTTCCTGCATCCGATACCAATGCCATCGAACGACCATCGGTAAGGTGCTGGGCGATCTGAGAAATACGGTCCCGCTCATTGTGATCATGGACCGACATCATCACTTTGCGCAGCCCCAGGTGTTGCAGTAATTTCTGCGTATGTCTGGTATCCTCGCAGGCTACTACATCGACATCAGTCAGCACGCTGACAGCGCGCTCGCTGAGGTCTGCCAGATTACCAATCGGGGTGGCGACGACGTACAGAACGCCACTCTGAGCTTTGGTCGGATGAGAAATCATGCGGGACACCGTATCTGAAAAACGCTTGCTGAAAACCTGGTCGCAATTCCTGCTTCCAGCTTTGACTGTTGCCACTCTGGCATCGGGCCTGTCGGGGTGTGCAACGACCCCGGATGAAACGACTACCCCCGGCGCAGAAATCCGCCCGGAGGTAGAGCAACAACTGCGGGCTGTGCGCCAGATGGCCGAATCGGGCGAGTTTGGCAACGCCAGCCAGCAATTGCAACAACTGGATGTCAGCAGCTTGTCGCCAGCCGCTCGCGCAGAGTGGCACCTGCTGATGGCAGAAAGTCAGATTGGCGCAATGAACATTGAGGCCGCGGCCTATCAATTGCAGCAGTTCGAAATGTTGCAGAATTACGCCAGCCAACAACAGGAATACCGCGCGACTCTGATATCTGCCCAGATCCTTGAGGCCGACGGCGAGTTCCTCGCTGCCGCCCGCGAACGCGACTTCATATCTGCTGTGCTCGAGGGTGAAAAGCAGACAGAGAATTACAACCAGCTCTGGGACGACCTCCAGCGCCTGGCGCCTGAAGAACTTCAGCAACGTGCTGACAATGCCCCAGACACACGCTTCGGAGCCTGGTTGACTCTGGCAGCCATTAGCCGTGACCACCAGCTGACTCTTGATGAGCAACTTGCTGGTGTAAAAGAGTGGCAATTCATGAACCCGGATCATCCGGCCTCATTCCAGCTTCCCGGCGCTCTGGCACTTCTCGAAGATATGGCGGCATCACGTCCACAGCGTGTTGCCCTGTTATTACCCTTGAGTGGCGCACTCGCCAGCTCGGGCAAAGCCATCCGCGACGGCTTTATGGCCGCATACTACGAAACCCTGGGTAAAGGTTACCCTGCCCCTGCGGTCACTATCATCGACGCAACTAGTATGGAGTCTGTCGATCAGGCCTACGCGCAGGCGATTCAATCAGGTAGCCAATGGTTGGTTGGCCCGCTTGATAAGCAGGATGTGCAGCAACTTGAAGAACGCACTACTCTGCCCCTGCCCACACTGGCCCTGAACTACGGCAGCAAACAGGCAACACCATTCTCGACTCTGCCACCTGAGCTGTTTCAGTTTGGTCTTGCTGCCGAAGATGAGGCTATTCAGATTGCTGAAAAAGCCTGGCAGGACGGTCATCGCCGCGCTCTGGTGATGATTCCTGAGGGCGGTTGGGGCGAACGTATTTATGCCGCGTTTGAAGCGCGCTGGCTGGAGCTCGGTGGAGAAATCGAAGAAACACTTCAGTACCCTCGCCGCGCGCAGGACTACAACCCAGCGATCAGCCGCCTGTTGAATGTCGACAGCAGTAAGAATCGTTACCGCACGGTACGCAGTCTGATGCGTGAACCAGTAGAGTTTGAACCCCGCCGCCGTCAGGACGCCGACTGGCTGTTCCTTGTCGCGCTGCCAGAACAGGCGCGTCAGATTAAACCAACACTGGCCTTTAATTTCGCCGGAGACCTGCCTGTCTACGCAACGTCCCATGTATTCTCAGGCGAAGTTGATGTACGTAAAGACCGCGACCTTAATGGCATCTATTTCTGCGATGTTCCCTGGTTACTGCACGACACCTCACTGAAAGCTGAAGTCGACGATGTCACTGGTGGTCAGGGCGGATTCACACGATTGTATGCGATGGGTGCCGATGCCTTCCGTCTGGTCGCCCGTGTTAAACAGCTTGAGGCTTTCCCTGAAAGCCGTATTTATGGCAATACTGGTGCTCTGACGCTGGATAATGCTCGACGCATTCATCGCAGTACTGACTGCACTCGTTTCCGTAGCGGTAAGCCGGTAAAACTGTCTGAGAGCAGAGGTCCGGAAACCACCGACGACTGATTCTGATCATACGCCATGGAGGGCTTATGTGGTTTAACTCAGAAACGCGAGCCACAACGCGGGGCAAAGGCACTGCGGTGGAACTCGAAGCAGAGAAATTTCTGCAAAAGAAAGGACTTCGGAAGGTTACCCGTAACTACCTGATTAAAGGTGGTGAAATCGACCTGATCATGCGGGATGGCGAGGTTCTGGTTTTTATTGAAGTGCGCTATCGCCAGTCCGAAGAGCATGGCTCAGGTGCTGAGACAGTCACCTACCAGAAACAACGGCGCCTGCGCCGGGCTGCATTGCATTACCTCCAGAAGCATTACGGAAATCGCGAGCCTGACTGCCGCTTTGATGTTATCTCCGCCAGCGGTAACCCCGTAATATTTGAGTGGATATCTGACGCTTTCTGAAATGCGTCTTTTTCTTTATGATGGCGACAGGTTTATTCGGGAGTTAGTCTGTGCAAGATCGTATTATCGGCCACTTCGGCGCCAGCATCGAAACCAAAACACTCGCCGCTGAAGAGCTGCCACCCTATATCGAGCATGCATCACAGATGATGGTTAATGCACTGATCAGTGGCGGAAAAATTCTTACCTGCGGTAATGGTGGTTCTGCGGGTGACGCACAGCACTTCTCTTCTGAACTTCTGAACCGGTTCGAGCGTGAACGTCCCAGCCTTCCGGCCATTGCGCTGACGACTGATCCATCCACGATTACCTCAATCGCTAACGACTACAGCTACAACGAAGTCTTCAGCAAACAGATTCGTGCTCTGGGCAATCCCGGCGATGTACTGCTGGCTATCTCAACCAGTGGTAACTCAAGTAACGTTGTTCAGGCCATTCAGGCTGCGCATGAACGCGATATGGTGGTCGTTGCTCTCTCAGGGAAAGATGGCGGTCATATGACGTCACTGCTGACCGCTGAAGATGTAGAGATCCGGGTACCGAGTGATGTCACAGCCCGCATTCAGGAAGTTCACCTGGTCGTGATTCACTGCCTGTGCGATCTGATCGATTGCGCGCTCTTCGGTGAAGAATAACTGGCTGAAGAATAACTGGGTGAAGAATAGCTAGAGTCACGTTCAACATTGAGCGGGGGTAATCTGCCGCTCAGTGCCTCCCTTGCTTCACTCGGTAAAATCCCCGTCCAGCGACGAAAACTACGGCGAAAATTGGCACCATCTCCCAGCCGCAGCGCGTCTGCAATATCTTCGTTACTCCCGCACTCAAAGTGCATCAGCTCGAGGCTGTATCTCAGACGGATCTGATCCCCGACTTGCTGATATCGCATCCCATCGACCGCCAGATAACGCTTAAGAGTCGCGCTGCTGATTCCGAAGTAACTGGCCGTGTCCGACAACGATGGAAGCTCAGGAAACCTATGTGAGAGATAGCTTGCAACCTGCTCCGCAAACGACTCTGCCGGAATACCCGTCATCAGTGTTTTCGCCTGGGCGATCGCCATATCACGAATCCGTGGAGATCCAGTGGCCCAGGGACGCGATAAGAAAGCCTCCGGGATCGCCATAAAGCAGCCCCCTGCTCCTGCAGTGGTCTCCTCCCCACAGTAGACACGCATACGTCGCAGTTGTGCTGCATCACACTGCCCGGGGCAACAGATCCACCCAGAATTGTTTTCCTGACACTGCTCGCGGGTCACAGAAACCAGAGCTGTCATATAAGCTTCGCTTAGCAACTTCTCCGCGCGTGGACTCAACCCAAAAACATTCTGCCAATGAAGTACCCGATAACCGTTAAATTGACTCATGCATGGCACAAGCCCGGGAGCCAGCCAGTGCCTGAACTCACAAAGTATCTGCAGAAAATCGCCCAGATCCGTTGCCGTCGCAAGCGCCTGACTGAAAGGGCCCGCGTAACCCGGCCAAAGTCGAGCTCCCCAGCGCGATGCTATTTCATCCTGAGGCAGGTAGTGGGCAATGTTGTCCGCAAGAACCGCCAGTTGCCGTACATTGAACCGGACACCACCATTCATATGCGCTTGTGAGGCAAGGTCTTCCACGAAGATGCCAGTACCACGAAGCAACTTGTGCTGAGGCACATCCGATGCCAGCGCCAGATCCAGAAGCTGAGCCATGGGGTAGCAGGCCTGAAGATACTTATCTTCAGCCGTAAGCCAACCGCCTCTGCGTGTATGAGCGCCGGATTCGTTGTTCTTATGAATAATCGTAGGCCTCATGACACCAGGCTCATACCGGTTCCTGATACCGCACTCTGCAATGCGTCTGTTGCGCGTTTAACCAAGGCCTGCGGATCATCCATTGGCTGTCGGACACCGATACCGACATCTAACACCTGCTCGACCCTTTGGTCTGAATCGGATAAGTGAAAACAGAAATGCTCCACGGCTGTGCGCAGGTTAACCGCCAGATCGCGGGCTTCAGAGGGGCGGGTATGGGGCATCAGAATAACGAGGCGATCTCTTGCAACCCGGCAGATAAGATCCTTCTGGCGCAGGTTCAGGATCAGATACTCACCGGTCTCACGCAACAGGCGGTCCGCCTCACGATAACCATAACGTCGCTCAAACTGGTTAAAGTCATGCAACTCGACGATCAGAGCGACCTGATGTGCCTGCTCATCTGCCCAGTCGGATGCCAGTGTCGCTTCAATCTGCTCGAAACGAGCAACCTGGCTAAGACCATCTAACCAGAGATGATCCCGGAAAACCTGCTCACGTTTCAGTAACTGTGTACGAATACTTAATTGTTCTTTATGCCAATGCCACAAACCGTACGTCAGTAGCCCTAACCCTATCGGCATGAGTACGGATTCCACTGCACTCTCCCATGCCTGAGTGCCGGCCAACGCGAAGAACTCATCCAACGTATCCTGCCACATCGCCAGAAACATAAACCCCAGCCCGAGCGTCAGAAGATTCGTCACGCGCCCAGCCGGGCGACTGCGTAGTACCATAAGTAACCAGATAACCAATGCCAGCGCGGTCGACCCCTCGCCCACAACATCTACCCAGTCAATCGCAGCCATGCCTTTGGGCGCCCCCAGGCCCGCCGATAAACCGGTCAGAAGCAATGCCATAGAACCGACAAGAAATAATTTTCGTGTATGTAATCGCAGCAGTGAATTCATTAATAGCTCCCGGAATAGCCCGCCACTAAAGACGCTAGAAAGATCTTTTAAAAACGCTAGAAAAGACGCTAAAACAGACGGACTAGTTTGCCAGAACAATATGACAAAACGTCGGGGGTCAGATCAGCTCACTCAGAATGCGCCTGAATCGAAAAATAGTATTTCTGAGCAGCAGGTAATAGCGACATACCCACTCAAATCCAGCCATTGCAGCTCACTGGATCATTATTCGCGCTGGTCATAACAGCTCAATTGCATACTTAAACGGCCCATTTCCGAGGCATACATCAAGCGCGGGATGTATTCCGTCACGCCACTGTCACATTTCATTTTTAGGGTCTGCCCAACTCATGCCTATCTCAAAAAAATCATGAATGGAGCAATCTCATGACATTTCGCACGGTGCCGCTGGTAGCAGCAATCGCACTTCTCAGTTCTGGCCAGGCATTGGCTGATCAGAATCCATCAATGACAGAAAAAAATGCTGATGACGAAATTGTCGTTGTTGGTCAGGCAGCACGTATGCAGCGTGCACTGGAGCGCGAGCGCTTTGCCGATAACACCATCAGTGCTGTCGATGCCGATGCCATTGGTGAACTCCCTGACGCCAACGCCGCTGAAGCATTGCAACGTATTCCTGGCCTTTCTATTGAACGTGACCAGGGCGAAGGCCGCTTCGTCCGCATCCGCGGTGTCGGCGCTGAACTGAATGCGGTAACAGTCAACGGTGTTCAGGTACCAGCACCAGAAGCTGGCAGCCGTGCAGTTGCACTGGATGTTATTCCATCGACTCTGCTCAGCTCGCTTACTGTGACTAAAACGCTGACTCCAGACATGGATGCCAATGCCATTGGCGGTACCGTCGACATTAAAAGTATTTCTGCCCTCGATAAAGAAGGCGCCTTTGCCACAGCAAAAGCGGAAGCGGCTTACGATGAGCAAAGCGAAAATACCAACCCGTCTCTGGCCGTCTCGGCAGGTAATGCCTTTGAGCTGGACGGTGAAAAGCGCTTGGGCGTTGCCCTGGCCCTGAGCTGGGATGACCGAAAGTTCGGCTCGGATAACGTTGAAACCGGCGGCGGCTGGGATCTTGAAGAAGACCCTGCGGTACTGGATGAAATCGAGATGCGCGAGTACAGCATTAATCGCGAACGTGTCGGTGCCGCACTGAACCTTGAGCTGGAACTGAATAAAGATCACCGCTTTTATATGAACAATCTCTACAGCCGTTTTTCCGATGAAGAACAACGTCTGGCGATTGTCAGTGAATTTTCCGAAGGCGTAACTGCAGGTACAGAAATTGATGGTGCCGTTGCCCGTGAGCTTAAAGACCGGGAAGAAACACAGACCATTATGTCTTCCGTTGTAGGCGGTGAGCATTTCCTCGGTGACTGGATTGTTGAATATAAGCTGGGGGCCAGTAAGGCCTCTGAAGACGAGCCAGACGGCATCGCGGGCGCCGTGTTTGAGAGCAGCGATGACATTACCGGCCTGTCATTCGGTAACAGTCGACGCCCTGTTGTCAGTGGCCCCGCCGCTTTCTATGACCCGGCGCAGTTCGAGCTCACTGAAATTGAATCTGAAAGTAACCTGACTGAAGACATTCAGCGTCAGGCTCAACTCGACATCAGCCGCGACCTGCTGATCAACGAACGTTTCGCTACTCTTAAGGGCGGTGCAAAAGCAGTCAAACGTCGTAAAACTCAGGACGGTGACGTCTGGGTTTACGAGGACTTCGGCGCTGTATCCACCAGCATGGCCGATTATGCAGAGGGCGATCGGGATTACTCTCTGGGCCAGTTTGGACCGGGTATCAACAAAGACTCTGTTCGTAACCTGATGTCAGGCCTTGATCGCGATGCAGCCTACGACGAAGAAGAGTCCACTCTCGCAGATTACAGCATCAACGAGAACATCACGGCCGCGTACCTGATGGGCAGCATGGATGTGACCAATGATCTGCATGTGATCGCAGGTGTCCGCCATGAAATGACTGACACCGAACTGGCAGGCAATGCTCTGACCACAGACGATGAGCTGATCCGCACCGAAACGGACAACGACTACAGCCACACGCTACCGGCACTCCTGACGCGCTGGAATATCAACCGTTCAACCCAGATGCGTGCCGCGTGGACCAATGCTGTCGTACGTCCGACCTTTGAACAGATGAGTCCTAATTTCACGGACGACGGCGAAGAAGCTGAAATGGGAAACCCAGAACTGGATGCGCTTGAATCAGCCAACTTTGATCTGGGCATTTCTCACTACATGGGATCAACCAGCGTCGTTTCTGCAGCCCTGTTCTATAAAGACATCAGTAACTTTATCTATGAATCAGACATCGCGGGCTCTACCGGTTACGAAGACTACGATGAAGTCATCACTTTCCAGAACGGTGACGACGCTGAACTGAAAGGCCTCGAGCTGGCATTTTCCCATCAGTTCAGCAGCCTGCCTGCACCGTTTAACGGTCTGCTGATGAGCGCGAACGCAACCTTCACCTCCAGTGATGCCACTGTCAGTGGCTTTGTTGACGGCGAACTGACCGAGCGTGATATTCAACTGCCGAACCAGTCTGACGTTACCGGTAACTTCATCGTGGGTTACGAGAACGATGTTTATAGCGTACGCCTGGCGACCAACTACAAGTCAGAATATCTGGCCGAGGTGAATAGCCTGGAGAACGACCTGTCAGACGTTTATCAGAGCAGTCAGACCCAGATGGATCTGAACGCAGCATACAGCGCAACCGACAACCTCAAAGTGACCTTTGAGATCGCCAACCTGACTGACGAGCCTTACTACAGCTATCAGAACAAAGAGCGCTACAACGCTCAGTACGAAGACTACGGCCCGACCTATCGTCTGGGTGTTCGCTTCACTAACTTCTGATTCCTGATCACCGATCGTTTGTCACTGCGTCAGCAATGACGCAAAAGCAGGTGCCGGCCCAAGCTGATGCAGGCCGGTACCTGTCTCCCGAATACCTGATACGGATACACCATGAAAGCACACCAAACTAAGCTGAAAATGCTTTTTACAGCCACCGCAATAAGCTCTGCTTTTATAAGCGGATGTGCGAGTTACTCAGAGGCACCCGATAATATTTCAGCTTCTAATCCCGCTAGCCTGAACGTTCACGCAACAGGTATCACAGCGGAAACCGGTTGGCAGTTACACTCGCAGAGCTGGATTCTCACCACCAACAACGGCCTGACGCTCGATAATAAAAGCCTCACAGGCAACTTTCGTGCAGAGTATGGCGACCAGCGTGGTGACCTGGTAGTCACTGTCAACGACAGTGCTAAAACCCTGGTCGCTCATCATCTCGGTAAACAGCAGACCGTTTCATCCCAGCCATTATCTTTTGCGGTTGAGGGACTGTGCCTTTACCAGCCCGATAATCAGACCACACAGCTTTTTATTCTCGGCGACGACCATCTCGCACGTCAGTACGTATTGAATATCGACAAGAAAAATGTGCTGACAGAAATCCGCACGCTACCTCTGCCGCCAGAAACAGAAAATTGCGTCGTCAGTGATGATCTTAATACGCTTTACGTCAGTGAAGAGAGCATGGGTGTCTGGGCATATGCCGCTTCTGCCGAAGCACCGTATTCGCGCACAGCCGTCGACCTGGTCGCGCCCTATGGAAAGCTTCCGGAAAATGCAGGCGCGTTATCCCTCGTTGGAAATCAGTTGATCGTTGCCAGCACCGGCGAACGCTATATCAGTAGCTACGCAATCGGGCCCACCAGCGCCGCAGAACTACAACAGTGGGTGCTGAATAAAGGTTTTGAAATTGAAACTTTCCGCGCCTGGACCTCCGGTGAAGAGGTGCATTTTTCAGCGTTTGACGATGCATCAGGTGAGCTTTATCAAGGCATTCTTCCACTGACTGGTATTTCACCTATTGACGTCCCGGTAACGCACTCGGTCACACCAACCGCTGAAACATCGCGCGTTATTTCTGCCGGTGACGCCGCAGATGATCCGGCTATCTGGGTAAACAGCAATGGTGCAGAAGCCAGCCTGATTCTGGGCACCGATAAACAGTATGGCCTGGATGTATACGACTTAACGGGTAAGCTGAAACAGAGGCTGGACAATGGACGTCTGAACAACGTTGATGTCCGTTACAATCAGGAACTTGCCGGCAAGGTCGTTGATATCGCCGCCGCCAGTCACCGGGACCTGAGCGCCATCAGCCTGTTTGCCATCGATCAGACTTCAGGGCACGTTTCCTGGGTGAGTGATATAAAAACCCAACTGGATGATGTCTACGGCCTGTGCATGGCTCAGACCAATCAGGGCACTTACGTCTTTATTAATGATCAGGACGGTCGCTACGAGCAGTATAAAATCATTACTGAAAACGACATCTGGTCAGCGAAGCGGATAAGGGAGTTCGCTCTTCCTTCTCAACCAGAAGGCTGCGTTGCCGATGATAAAAACAATCGCCTTTTTGTCGGCGAAGAGGCAGCCGGGGTCTGGCTGACATCCATCTCTGCAGATAATGCACCAGACCCGAAGTTGATCATTGAAGTCGATGACAACCTCGTTGCCGATGTCGAAGGCATGTCCATTTATCACGGTACCGAAACAAGTTATCTGGTGGTCAGTAGTCAGGGCGACGACAGCTACGTGCTTTATTCAAGTGAAGCGCCTTATGAGTATGTTGGCCGGTTTAACATCGCAATGAACGCCGCCGCGGGAATTGATGGAGCATCGGAAACCGACGGACTCGACGTAACCTCAGCAGCCCTCGGAAGTAACTATCCGGATGGTTTGCTGGTCGTTCAGGATGGTCGAAATGTGATGCCCACGGAAAACCAGAATTACAAGCTGGTGAGCTGGTCAGACATTGCGCGTGAACTCAACCTCTGAGCACCGCAGATAGGTGTAAACAGAAAAAAGAAAGCCCGGTTGCCAACTTGGTTAATTACCCTAGTTGATAACCCTAGCTAATTACCATCATTGATTTCCGGGCTTTTTCTTTTTACCAGTAAGGCGCGCTGGCGCTAATCTTTTAATCGATTAATCCCGAGCGCCTTCAAGGTATATTTCTCGAAGACGGGCTCAGATGAACCTGTTTTCATTTTATGCATGAAGTATTTTTCAAACGCGACTTTGGCGAGGTGCACCCACTTTCCTTTTTTGAACCAGGTGACATTTCTTGGGGGAATCTGAGGAATCGCGACAAACGCCGCGCCGGTATCGCCCATATCCGCAAGACAGATAGCACTCCAAGTGCCCTTGGCATCTGCCACTCCCCCTTCGATGTCAGCTTTTAAGTTATGCGCAATGGCCGTCATCATAGATTCAATCATGTACCCGGTTTTCGGCGTACCCGTCGGCACAGGGGTTTCCTCAACCGGAGGAATTGCGACGCATACACCCGCCGAATAAATATTGCTCCATTTTGGATTGCGCTGATGCTCATCAATCAGAACAAACCCTTTCGGATTGCACAGCCCTTCGACGGCAGCAACAGGATCAACGCCCGCAAATGAAGGCAACATCATGGAGTGATTAAATGGCAGTTCGTGCTCTTTTTTCAGTGAGCCGTCATCGTTCAGTTCTTCGACATACATAACGCCGTCACCCACTTTGGTTACCTTGGCGTTGGTAATCCATTTAATGTGACGATTACGTAACTCACTCTCAAGCATCGACTTCGAGTCACCAACACCGCCAAGCCCCAAATGGCCGATATAAGGCTCACTGGTTACATAAGTCATTGGAACCCGATCCCGTACCTTACGGTTTCTGAGTTCTTTATCGAGGATAAAGGCGTACTCATACGCAGGGCCAAAGCAAGAAGCGCCGGGCATCGCGCCAACGATCACATGACCCGGGTCATTCGATAATTTATCAACATCATCAAGGCAGGTTTCTGCGTGGTCGAGCGCGCAGATAGACTGTGTAAATCCCCCGTGAGGGCCAGCACCTTCAACCGCAGCGAAGTTCAGCTTAGGTCCAGTAGCAATGACCAGATAATCGTAGGCTTCAGTTGATCCGTCGGCCAGGGTCAGCTGGTTTTCATCCGGATTAATTGCCGTCACCGCCTGGGCAATGAATTCGATGCCTTTCTTTTCCAGATAAGGTCGGATGGGAAAACTGGTATCCGGGCGCTTGCGCCAACCCACAGCGATCCAAGGATTAGACGGGACGAACCAGAAATCCTCGCGCTCGTTGATGACGGTGACCTGATGCTCTTTGCCCAACAACTCACGAATTTCATAAGAACCAGCCATTCCGCCGGTGCCTGCGCCAAGAATTACTACACGTGCCATGAGAGTCCCTCCGGATTCAGTACTTCCTTTTAGATTACTCCTATTTTCTAAAATAACCATATAGTAATAAAGTATAAGAACAGGCAGAGAAGCCAGGCGACAGAAGTTCTGTGGTGGGAACGGAAGTTAGAGGTTATCGCTGTGGCACGAACAGGTCTGACGAGCTGGCACTTTCCAGCGCTGCCAGTCCCCTGTGCCGGCATCATATGTTCGGAGATAACCGTGCTGTGGAGAACCAAAGCCGACGATCAGGCGCAACGCCTCAACCACCTGAGTCGTCCCTATGACTCCCACTACTGGAGAGAGAATTCCGTTTTCCGAGCAGGTTAGAGTGTCATCTTTCAACGATGGATACAGGCACCGGTAACAGGGCGAACCTTGCTGGCGCGGGTCAAACACAGCGACCTGGCCATTCAGGGCAACGGCGGCACCGGATACCCAGGGGATGCACTTCTGCAAGCAGACTTCGTTGATCGCGTAACGGATCGCGGCGTTATCTGAACAGTCGACGATGACCGTCAGCCCGTCATGTGAACTGCCCTGTCCGTTTAACCCGTCCTCTGAGCTCAACCAATCCTGCTGGCTCAACCACTCAGAGTCGGCACGCTGAACATAGCAGGATATCTTTACGTCCGGATTAACCGCCTGACAGCGCTGTGCCGCAGACGCTACCTTGCTCATCCCCACTGAGGCCGTGTCATGAATCACCTGCCGCTGCAGGTTTGAAACCTCAACCTGATCGTCGTCTACCAGAATCAGATGTCCAACTCCGGATGCAGCCAGATACAGCGCCACCGGTGATCCGAGACCACCCAGCCCTATGACTACAACCGTCGCTCTGGAAATGGCTTCCTGCCCCTCTATATCTACCTCAGGGAGCAGAATATGGCGGCTATAACGAAGCAGTTGATCATCCTTCATTCAGGCACTCCCGGCATTCGCCCACCGCTGATCCTTGGATTGCCGCCCAGATCACAGCGGTTCTGTACATTCACGAAGCCTCTTTGACGTAAGTAGTCACACACCGCCTCAGCCTGATCGTACCCATGTTCCAGCAACAACCAGCCGTCAGGTTTCAGATAGTCAGGAGCGTGATCAATAATATGAAACAGATCCGCCAGCCCTGACTGCTCAGCCACCAGTGCCGAGGCAGGCTCAAAACGCACGTCGCCCTCAGCGAGATGGTTATCATCAGGATCAATATAAGGCGGGTTTGAGACAATCAGATCGAAGTGGCCGTTGACGCGCTCAAACCAGCTGCCATGAATCAGATGAACATCAAGCTCCAGACGCGAGGCGTTGCTCTGCGCCAGCGCATAGGCGTCGACATCGAACTCCACGGCTTCAACAGACCAGGCGGGATATTCACTTTTAATGGCCAGCGCAATCGCGCCTGTGCCGGTACCAAGATCAATAGCCCTTGCGGCATCTGGCAGATCAAGATCCAGCACCCATTCAATCAGAGTTTCTGTATCCGGCCTTGGGATAAGTGTCGAAGGTGCAACTCTGAGCGGTAAGGACCAGAACTCTCTGACACCCGTAAGATGCGCTATGGGATGCCCCTCAATACGGCGGGCTAATAATTTGTTGAGCGAGTCTTGCTGCGACTCTGTCAGCGACTTTTCTGGCCATGTATAAAGCCAGGCGCGATTCACATCCAACACATGCATCAGCAGCAGTTCTGCATCCGCACGAGGGGACTCACTGTCGGTCAATGAAGTCTGAGCCCGAGCCAGCCAGTCGCTAACGCTGCTCACTGCCCCGCCATTTCAGCCAGCAGATTGGCCTGATGCTCGTGAATCAGAGGTTCAATCACTGGTGACAGATCGCCCTGTACGATTTCATCCAGCTTGTAGAGGGTCAGATTAATGCGGTGGTCGGTAACCCGGCCCTGAGGATAGTTGTAGGTACGGATACGCTCCGAGCGATCGCCCGAGCCGACCAGGGATTTACGGGTGGCGGCCTGCTCTGCCTGAGCGGCAATGCGCTGGGCGTCGCGTAGGCGGGTCGCCAGCATAGCCATGGCTTTGGCCTTATTCTTATGCTGCGAGCGCTCATCCTGACATTCAACCACAACGCCCGTGGGCAAGTGAGTAATACGAATCGCCGAATCTGTTTTGTTTACGTGCTGACCACCCGCGCCGGAAGCGCGGAAGGTATCAATACGCAGGTCGTTTTTGTTGATGTCGACTTCATCTTCGCTTTCGACTTCAGGCATCACAGCAACGGTACAGGCCGAGGTATGAATGCGCCCCTGGCTTTCGGTTTCTGGAACACGCTGGACACGATGAGCGCCGGATTCGAACTTCAGACGTGAATACACATCGGTACCACTGATACGCACGATCACCTCTTTAAAACCACCGTGCTCGCCTTCGTTGGCGCTCATCATTTCTGTACGCCACCCCTGGGTTTCAGCAAAGCGGGTGTACATACGGTAGAGGTCACCGGAGAAAATTGCGGCTTCATCGCCGCCGGTACCCGCGCGGATTTCGACAATCACATTGCGGCCGTCATCCGGGTCTTTTGGCAACAACAGAATTTCAATTCTGGATTCCAGATCTGCAATCGCGACCTTGGCGGAATCAAGCTCTTCCTGGCCCATGGCCCGCATATCGGGGTCATCATCACTGGCCAGTACTTCCGCTTCTTCCTGATCAGAGACTGCCTGTTCATAATCTGAATACGCTTTGGCGACTTCTTCCAGCTCTGCATATTCCTTGGAAAGATTACGGAATTTATCCTGATCGCTAATCACGTCAGGGTCAGACAACAGGTGTCCAACCTCTTCGTAGCGGTCTCTGAGGCTTTCCAGTTTTTGCAGTATCGAAGGTTTCATTCGTTTGAGTTATCCAGATCGAACAGTTCGCGACTCCAGTCGAGAACTTCACGACGCCCTTCGGCGCCAGCACGGCGCAGAGCCGTCATGGGTTTATGCAGCATTTTATTGCCGAACGTATGAGCAAACGTACGCAGAACTTTTTCGGGGTCTCCGCCATTCTGAATCTGCTTCAGAGCTTTCTCAAGCTGCTCATCCCGTAATGTTTCAACGTAGCTACGCACGTCAGTGAGAGTGCTGACGGCATCGAGCGCTTTCAGCTCGCGCATGTAATGCTCAACGCCAGCTTCAATCAGCTCTTCCGCCTGCTGAGCAGCATCCTCTCTCGAACGGACATTTTCTTCAATGATGTCCCTGAGATCATCAACGCTGTAGAGGTAAACGTCAGAGAGCTCACCCACTTCTGCTTCAATATCGCGTGGTACTGCAATATCGACCATAAACATGGGCTTGTGACGGCGCTTTTTCAGCGCCTTCTCAACCATCCCTTTGCCAAGGATCGGCAGTGGGCTGGCCGTCGATGAAATCACGATGTCAGCATCCGGCAGCACCACGGGGATATCTTCCAGCAACACCGCTTCTGCATGAAACTCTTGCGCCAGCGTCTGTGCGCGCGCCAGCGTACGATTTGCCAGAGTCAGGTGCTCAACACCCGCCTGGCGAAGATGTCGGGCAACTAACTCTATGGTTTCACCTGCACCAATCAGTAAGGCGCGGCTATTTTTCATATCCGCAAAGATATGCTGCGCCATACGCACAGCCGCAAAAGCGACTGAAACAGGGTTCTGGCCGATAGCAGTATCAGTACGGACACGCTTAGCGATTGAGAATGTCTGACGGAAAAGACGGCCTAGCTCAGACCCGACCGTGCCGGCCTCCTGAGCCACTGCAAATGCCGATTTCATCTGGCCCAGAATCTGTGGTTCGCCAAGTACCAGCGAATCCAGACCACTGGCCACGCGCATGGTGTGCGATACCGCGTCGTCGTTTTCGAGAGAATAAAGAGAGGCTTCAAGGTCCGTGCGGCCGATCTCCTGATTCTGTTCAAGCCAGTGGCCGATCAGATCAGGACAGCGATCGTCTGCGGTGCAGTAAATTTCAGTGCGGTTACAGGTCGATAGAACAACGACTTCAGAGACACAATCCAGGGCGCGAAGGTTTTTCAATACATCAGGCATACCGGCAGGATCAAACGCCACCCGTTCGCGTACAGCAACAGGAGCGGTTTTGTGGTTAATGCCCAATGCCCAGATACTCATTCTGCCGCCAGAGTTCCTCGCCTAAAAGCCGCGATTATAAACAGCCATACGGGAATTTTCCCGCTAAATCTTTGACTTACCTGTCCAAGTAACCCTAAATAACGACATAGTTGCATACCGGATCTGCTGATAAACCACACCATGGCCAACGCTGAACAGTTCTGGCGCGTCGGACGGACGCTCCTCACACTGGGCCTGACCGCTGTTACCGCGGCCTGCGCCTCACTGAATTCAAAGTCTCCCGAGGAGCCTGCTACTGCGCCCCCGGAAAAAATTGTCGAGTACAAAGCCATTCCGGCAAATACCATGTATTCACTGCTGGTTGCTGAGATGGCCGGACAACGTCAACGCTACGACGTTGCGCTCTTTCATTATCTCGATCAGGCCCGCAAAACCCGCGATCCTAATGTCGCGGAACGTGCTCTGCGTATCGCTCAGTACATTGGCGCCGCAGGGTTTGCCGCTGAAGCCTCTGAGATATGGCTGGAAGTAGAGCCCGATGACCCAGGCGCGGTGCAGGCCGCCGCTCAGGTTGCTCTGGGCCGCAAAGAATTTGATCAAAGCCTCGACCTTTATGCCCGCTTTTACGAAATGACTGGCGTGGCGCAGTTTGATTTCTATGCAGCTGCCTTACTATCCAATGATGAAGTTATACGCAGTGAGCGGCTGGATGCCCTCGACGCACTGACGCCGACCTATCCCGAAAGCGGTAATCTCGTGTACGGTCAGGCATTGTTACTCCAGTCTCTGGGGCAGGATGATGCTGCTATCCAACGCATTGATCAGGCCCTGAAACTTGAGCCGGGGCTACTGCCGGCGGCTGTTCAGAAGGCACGTATTCTGGCTCGTAATCAGCGCGTTGATGAAGCCATCGACTGGCTGGATAAGCTGCTGGATGATCACCCCGACAACAAACAGATCGCGGTGTTACGCGCTCGCATGCTCCTGCAGTCAGGTGACGTTCGTGAGGCACGCAATGCCTTTGCTGCCATCAACCGACAATATCCTAACGACGACCAGATCATTCTCTCGCTGGCACTGCTCGAGGAAGAACTCGAAAACTACAGTGAAGCAAAACCGCTTTTGCGTGAATTGCTCAATAGCAGTGATAAACAATCAGAAGCCAGTTATTACCTGGGGCGCATTGCTGCCAGTGAGAATGATCCAGATCTGGCGATCAGTTACTACCGCCAGATTGGCGACAGTCGCGAGTTCCTGCCTGCGCAACTGGCTGCTGCGCAGCTTCTCAATCAGGAGCAGGGACCTGATGCGGCCACCAGCTACCTGCAGGAACGCAGTGCCGAATTCCCTCAATACGCGGGGCAGCTCCGTCGCCTTGAAACGGATATTTTAATCAAAGCCGGACGCCAACAGGAGGCGTTCGAGAGTGTCTCCATCGCCCTGAAAGCCGAACCAGAAGACACCAACCTGCGCTATACGCGTGCCATGCTGGCCGAGCGACTCGGGAATATGGCGTTGCTGGAAAGTGATCTGCGCCAGATCATTGAACAGAACCCGGATCATGCCGAAGCACTTAACGCACTGGGCTACAGCCTTGCCAATAAAACCGACCGGTTTGATGAAGCCGAGCCTCTGATTGAACGTGCCATTGCGCTCCAGCCCGACAATCCGGCCATCATAGATAGCCTCGGTTGGCTGTACTTTCGTGAGGGTAAGCTGAACGAGGCTGGCCCTCTTCTACTTGATGCCTGGAACCGTATGAACGACCACGAGATCGCGGCGCATCTGGGCGAATGGTACTGGGCTACCGGCGATAAAGAATCTGCTTATGACATCTGGGCAAAGGGGCTTGAACTCGAACCAGAGAGCGAGGTCATTAATGAGACTTTACAACGCCTTGGTGTCGACCCGTCGGATTTATAACATGCTTCGTTTTCTTACCCGGCTGCCTCTTGCGGCCGCAATTCTGCTGATGTCAGCCTGTGCTTCGTTTCTTCCCCAGGGAGGCAGTGATGCTCTACAAGACAGTCTTAATGACGTTCAGCACTGGCAGGTCCGCGGCAAAATGTCGGTTATCACACCCGATGACAGCGCGACTGGCTACATGGACTGGAAACAGAATCAACGCGAGTTTGATCTGTATATCGCCGGCCCACTCGGGCAGGGAGCAACACGACTGACCGGCGATAAACGCTCCGCTGCACTCACTCTTCCCGGCTGGGACGAACCTCGTCATGCCGAATCACCGGAAGAACTGATGTTGCTCTATCTCGGCTGGAATTTTCCGGTGTCTGATATCCGCTATTGGGTAAAAGGCCAGGCCAGTCCGAACGGCAATGCCAACACTGAGTACGACGAGAGTGGCCTTCTGTCACGCATGGAACAGTACGGCTGGACCATCACCTACAAGCGCTACTCAAATCAGAATGGCTACTGGCTGCCGGGTCTGGTCAAAGTGAGTGGCCACGATTTCCGTTTTACCTTTTCTATCCGTGAGTGGACTCTGCATGACTGAGCGAAACGACGACAAGTGGCTGACTCTCCCTGCGCCTGCCAAGCTCAATCTGTTTCTGCATATCACCGGACGTCGGGCGGACGGCTACCACAATCTGCAGACCCTGTTTCAATTTCTGGACTATGGCGACGAGCTGTCGTTCCGGGTGCGCGACGATAGCGAGTTAACTCTCAGCCCCGCCATCGATGACGTTCCTTTCGAAAACAATCTGATAATCAAAGCGGCAAGACTGCTGCAGTCCCGTGCGACCGGCGAAACATCCGGAGCAGACATTCAGCTTAAGAAGATTCTGCCCATGGGAGGCGGGCTGGGTGGCGGAAGCTCAGACGCTGCGACCACATTGCTCGCGCTCAACCACCTATGGCAGCTCAACCTGAGCCTTGATGAGCTGGCAGATATGGGGCTGGCGCTTGGCGCCGATGTGCCCGTATTTATCCGCGGCGAAGCGGCCTTTGCCGAAGGCGTTGGTGAAGTCCTGACCCCGGTGCCAGAGCTCGACGAACCCTGGTTTCTGGTGGTCTGTCCGCAAGTACATGTAAATACTGCAAAAATTTTCTCACACGAGGGCTTGACCCGGGATACAGAGGTCATTAATATTCGCACCGCGTTGAGGCAAGGGGGCAGAAATGACTGCCAGCAAGTCGTCACGATGCTCTACCCAGAAATAGGTAAAGCATTGAATTTGCTAAATAAATTTTCCTTTGCTAAGATGACGGGCACTGGAGCTTGCATATTTTCAAGCTTCGGTTCTGAGACAGAAGCCAGACAGGTTTCTGACCAGTTACCGGCTGAGTATGTGGCCTTTGTTGCGAAAGGAACTAACCTTTCAACGACGCATAAGGTATTATTCAGACCGTCTTAAATGCTGGGGTGTCGCCAAGTGGTAAGGCAACGGGTTTTGATCCCGTCATTCGCAGGTTCGAGTCCTGCCACCTCAGCCAATTCTATCTCCTCCATCTTTGAAATCACTGCATCAAGGGGACGACTGTGTCTAAGTTGATGGTATTTACCGGTAATGCAAATCCGGAACTGGCTAAGCTCGTCGTCGAGCGTCTCGATCTTTCCCTTGGCGAAGCCACCGTGGGCAAATTCAGTGATGGTGAGATAACCGTCGAAATTAATGAAAACGTTCGCGGTAAAGACGTTTTTATCCTGCAGCCTACCTGCGCACCAACCAATGACAACCTGATGGAAATGCTGCTGATGGCCGACGGTCTGCGTCGTGCATCCGCAAGCCGTATCACAGCCGTTGTTCCATATTTTGGCTACGCCCGTCAGGATCGTCGTCCACGCAGTGCTCGTGTGCCTATTTCTGCGCGCGCCGTAGCTGACATGATGTCAGGTTCTGGTATTGACCGTGTTCTGACTGTTGACCTGCACGCTGACCAGATTCAGGGCTTCTTCGATATCCCTGTGGATAACGTGTATGGCTCCCCTATCCTGCTGGACGATATGGAACGTCAGAACTTTGAAGATCTGATCGTTGTATCACCAGACATCGGTGGTGTTGTTCGTGCACGGGCGATCGCTAAGCAGCTTAACGTTGACCTCGCGATTATCGACAAACGCCGCCCTAAAGCGAACGTATCTGAAGTCATGCACATCATCGGTGATGTGAAAGACCGTACCTGTGTTCTGGTCGATGACATGGTCGATACCGCCGGTACCCTGTGTCAGGCAGCGAAAGCATTGAAAGAATTTGGTGCGAAAAAGGTTGTCGCCTACTGTACGCATCCTGTACTATCCGGGCCCGCGATTGAACGCCTTGCCAGTGCAGAGCTCGACGAGCTGGTAGTGACTGACACTATCCCTCTGTCTGAAGCCGCCCGCGCAACCGGCACGATCCGCCAACTGACCATTGCAGGTCTGCTGGCAGAGTCGATCCGTCGCGTAAACAACGAAGAATCCATCAGTGCGATGTTCCGTTAAGCCGCGAGCTTAAGAACAACGAACTGATTATCGGCAACACCACAAGGTGTTGCTATAACGACCGCCGGCGTTGGTCGCAAACTCCGGCGGTTTTTACATCCTGAAATGAGGAAATCACTATGTCAGACTTCACTTTGTCTGCTGTAACTCGCGAAGATGCGGGGAAAGGTGCGAGCCGCCGCCTGCGTCGCGAGAACGGCGTTCCAGCAATCATCTACGGCGGTAAAGCCGGTGGTAACGACCGTAAGCCTACGCCTATCACTCTGAAGGCGAATGAACTGAACAAAGCTCTGGAATCAGAAGCTTTCTACAGCTCAATGATCACTCTGTCTGTTGATGGAAAAGACGAAACTGTAATCCTGAAGGATCTGCAGCGTCACCCTGCGAAGAACCTGATCTGGCACGCTGACTTCCAGCGCGTAAGCAAGTCTTCTAAGATCACTACTACCGTTCCACTGCACTTCCTGAACGAAGACACCTGTAAAGGCGTTAAGCTCGGCGGCGGTAAGATTATGCACCAGATGAACACCCTTGAAATCGTATGTGCCGCTGGCGACCTGCCAGAGTACATCGAAATCGACATGGCTGACGTTGAAGTTGGCGGTGTAATCCACCTGTCTGACCTGAAACTGCCTAAAGGCGTTGAGTCTCTGGCACTGTCACACGGTGAAGAACACGATACTTCAGTTGTTTCTGTAATCGAGCCTAAAGGTTCGAAAGAAGACGAAGCTGAAGACGCTGAAGCTGAAGGCGGCGACGAGTAATCGTTGCGCTCAGAGAAAAGCGGGGCTTGTCCCCGCTTTTTTATTGTCTGCTATTTATCACACTGATATCGAATGGACATTGTATGGCTGATCCAATTCGCTTAATCGTAGGCCTTGGCAACCCAGGCGCAGAATACGAAAACACCCGCCACAATGCCGGTTTCTGGCTGGTTGAACGCCTCGCCCGACAGGAAGGCATCACGCTTTCACCAGACAAAAAATTCTTCGGACTCTCTGGCAAAGGGCGCATTGGCGGTCAGGAATGCTATCTCCTTATGCCAACGACCTTTATGAATCGCAGTGGTCAGGCGGTAGCCGCATTAGCGAACTTCTACAAAATCAAAACCAGCGAAATTCTGGTCGTCCATGACGAACTGGACATGCCCCCTGGCGTTGCCAAGTTCAAAACCGGAGGCGGTCACGGTGGACAGAACGGTCTTCGCGATATCATCGCTCGTATGAGCAATCAGAAAGATTTCCATCGCCTGCGGGTCGGTATTGGTCACCCGGGTGATAAAAATCTGGTCACCGGTCATGTACTGGGACGCGCCAGCAAAGCAGAACAACAAGCCATCGACAGTGTCATCGATGAGGCAATACGTGTACTGCCAGATGCGATCGCCGGTGACTTGCCGAAAGCTATGAATCGACTTCACAGCTTTAAAGGGTAAAATACCCGCCACAAGTAATCAGATACACCAACCAAACATACGATCGGGATACAGAAATGGGCTTTAAATGCGGAATCGTTGGTCTGCCCAACGTCGGTAAATCAACACTCTTCAACGCTCTGACCAAATCAGGCATCGCGGCAGAGAACTTCCCCTTCTGTACCATTGAGCCTAACACTGGCATGGTGAACATGCCCGATCCACGCCTTGATGCACTGGCAGCGATCGTTAACCCTGAGAAAGTCATTCCAACCGCCATGGAATTCGTCGATATCGCAGGCCTGGTCGCTGGTGCATCAAAAGGTGAAGGTCTGGGTAACCAGTTTCTGGCCAACATCCGCGAAACAGACGCGATTGCGCACGTTGTACGCTGCTTCGAAGACGACAACGTTATTCACGTAGCGAATCAGGTAGACCCTGCGGCCGATATCGACATCATCAATACTGAGCTGGTGCTGGCTGACCTTGATTCATGTGAGAAACAGCTGCAGCGAGTCACCCGCACCGCGAAAGGTGGTGATAAAGACGCCATCGCTCAGAAGGCCCTGCTTGAGAAGCTGATTCCTCATTTTGAAGAAGGCAAAACCGCGCGCATGCTGGATATGGACGACGATGAGAAACGTGTTGCACGTCAATTCCATCTTCTGACCACCAAACCAACCATGTACATCGCCAACGTTTCAGAAGAAGGCTTTGAGGATAATCCTTATCTGGATACAGTACGCGAAGTCGCTGCATCAGAAGGTGCTTCAGTGGTCGTGGTATGCAACAAGATTGAAGCCGAAATTTCAGAACTGGAAGACGACGAAAAGGCCGACTTCCTGGAAATGATGGGCATGGAAGAACCGGGGCTGGACCGCGTTATCCGCGCTGGTTATCAACTTCTGGGCCTACAGACCTACTTTACCGCAGGTGTTAAAGAAGTACGCGCCTGGACCATCAAAGTAGGCTCAACGGCACCGCGTGCGGCCGCTGCGATTCACACTGACTTTGAGCGCGGCTTCATCCGTGCCGAGGTGGTTGGCTACGACGACTTCATTGAGTACAACGGCGAAAACGGTGCGAAGGAAGCCGGTAAGTGGCGCTTAGAGGGTAAAGAGTACATCGTCAAAGACGGCGACGTTATCCACTTCCGCTTCAACGTCTGATCAACGCAAAAGTCGTTTATCAAGGTTTGGCTTCAGGGGTTCTCCCGGAAGCCAAACTTATTGGAACAATCAATTCATTTTCCCACTCTCTTAATTCACCAGCGAAACAACTAGACTAGAGGCTGTAAACTGCCCGGTGATTTATGACGACTCCTGCATTCCGACTACCACTGCCACTTCTGCTGGCCATGCTGACCGCCATTGGTCCGCTCTCCATCGATATGTACCTGCCCGCGATGGCAGCCATGGCTGGGTCGTTAAGCAGTGACATTCATCATGTCGAGCTCTCTGTCAGCACCTTCCTGCTTGGGTTTGCGCTCGGTCAGATTACGGGTGGCCCACTCTCTGACCGCGTTGGCCGCCGACCAGTCATTTTTCTGGGCTTAACCTTATTTGGCATCGCCAGCGTTGCTCTGACCCACGTAAGTTCTCTTGATGGTCTGTTACTGCTCCGCGGCTTGCAGGCAATAGGCGGTGGACTTGCCGTCGTGAACTCGACCGCCATTGTCCGTGACCATTTCGATGGCACTGACATTGCCAGAGTACTGTCTATGGTAGCCATGATCATGATGGCCGCTCCACTCGCTGCGCCTTTGTTAGGATCTCTGGTACTGACCTTCAGCGGCTGGAGAAGTATCTTCGGTATTCTCAGTGCCTACGCCGCCATTCTTATCTGAATTCTGGTCTGGCAACTTCCTGAGAGCCACCCTCCTCACCGGAGGATTAAGCGTTCGCCGTGGGCGGGGTATGCGACTGTCCTGAAGCACCGCGTCGCACGTCGGTATATTCTGATGCTGGCAAGTGCATACAGTGGCATGTTTGTATTTATCACCGCATCGCCGTACCTGTATCTGGAACACTTTGAACAGAACGAGCAGACATTCCCCTGGTTATTCGGTGCGAATGTCATTGTCATCATGCTGATGAACCGGCTGAATATATTCTGGCTCCGTTACTGGTCTCCGCAGCGGCTGCTGACCGCAGGAATTCTGTTGCAGTTCGCGTCAGCACTGGCGCTACTGCTACTTGCTCTGTCGCCTCACTTCAAGCTCCCTGTGGTTCTGCCGCTACTGATGATCTATGTCGGCTCTCTGGGCCTGATCACAGCCAATACCATGGGCACCGTCATGCAGTATTTCCGTGAGGTTGCAGGGTCAGCCACGGCACTGATGGGCGTCATACAGTTCAGTGGCGGCGCTCTCGCGGGACTCCTATGGGGAAAACTCCACGACCATACGCCAGTACCGATGATGGAGGTGTCCCTGCTGACCGCCTCTCTCGCACTGGTATTTCTGCTCTTCGCTCGCAAAGCCAGCCAATCAGAGGCAAGTCAGAGCGGCATTCACGCATCCGCAACAGACTGATGCATACAAGCAACAATCAATACTTGAGTAAATTGCTCAGGAGTATCAGAATGAACGTTCATTCCGCTTTATGAAGAAAATGGATAAACGCGAACTTATCATCACCGCCACCTGCGATCTGATTGCAGAGAACGGCCTTCAGGCAACGCCAATTTCAATGGTTGCCAAAGAAGCCTGTTGTGGCGCGGGAACTATCTACCGTTACTTCGAAACCAAGGAAGAGCTGATAGAAGATGTCTACCTGACCCTGATGGAGCGTTTTTCAGACGCTTGCCTGAAGGATGTCGATGAAAACGCAAGCGTAAGGGAACAATTGAACAGCGTGTGGCTCAATCTATATCACTACATGCGTGAAGTTCCCCGAGACGCCCTGCTCCTTGATCAGTTAAGCGTTGCCCCTGCAATACGTGGTGAGCTGCAGGAACAAGGAAAGCGTCGCCTGAAAGAGAAGATTGATCCTCTGTTCGAGCGCGGTAGGGAAGAAGGACTGATTAAAGATATCCCCGACGATGTCCTGGGGGTATTTGTGTACGGCGGAATTTCGACGCTGTTACGTACCGATCGTAACGCGCCCTGTGCGGTACCCACGGAAGTGACCGACGAAATGCTGCTCAGCATATGCTGGGGAGCAATAGAGAAACGCGACTGATATTCAGGAGAGTAAGATGGCTACAGCACTGATTGATGCAGAGAAGCAGACACCAGCTAGCACGAGCGCAGCGAATGAGTCTATGCGACGCGCAGCCAAGGCAACTGCGAGTACTGACTACTACGACCTGATTGGCAATATTGCGCTCGAACGCCGGCGCACCCGCAACAGCGAAGGGGCTGCTGCAAAATAAACAGCCCTCTCCCGTATTCCATTACCAATCAATTAATTAATGGAATACGGCGTCTTCCCCTGTATCGCTTTCAGCAAAGGCTGGCGGCAATGCACTGTCTCGGTTAATCACAAAGACACTGTGTTCAGGGACAATCGAAACGCCCTCTGCTTCGATGTCTTCAAGTAAGATACACGTCAGATCAATAGAATCCATACCGACCACGATTGCCATCGGACATCCATAGTGGGTGTGAATAGCAACCAGATCTCCGATTTCGATGTCTTCGCGGACAGTGTTCACGTCACCGGCAACCAGATCATCGCTGGGCCAGGGTGTTTTAAAACGTGCAAGTGCGACGAGCTGAACAATCCCCTGAACGACACCATCGTTGATATCCAGAACCATCCCCTCTTCTGTTTCATCGGCATGGTCATCGGATACACGTTCCAGCAAGTGCAGGAACAGGTCGGAGTCTTCGTCCGTCCAGCGCACATCAACTGCTTGCGTGCCAGACCGGCGGGAGCAAAAACTAACTTCGGTAGGTACGAGAGTCGCTGGCTCGCCTTCTCCCGCTGGCATCAGCAGACTGACCGCGTCAAAGCCTGAGTTATCGTTATTCTGAATACGCCAGTAAAGCGGTTGCATTTCTGCGTTCATAAGGTCAACTCCTTATTCACCTGGATCGGGTTTGGCCTGTAACAGGCAGTCTGAGCCGTGTCCCCCTTTCTGCAACACCTGTCTGAATGTATAGCAACCGTCACCTTCCGACACAAGCCCCATATTGTGTAAAGCTGCTGCAGTTCACACAGAGAGGCGTCAAAGCGGTCATAACAGGCCGTCGGGAACTCCCTGCATATTCCTGTTCTGCCGGGGCAGCGCTGATTAAAGCAGAGCCGCTCTGTGCTCCATGATAGACTGCGTCCATTTCTAGCGTAATCAAGGTCTGCCGATGGAGATTGTTCTTATGACCCGTTATCCGCTCATTGGAGTTCTGTTCGCCACAACGGTTCTGGCGGGTTGTGCCTCAACGCCACAGGGGCTCGATAGAATTCAGGACCGTGCCAGCCGGGAGGCTGTCAGTACGGTGCGCTCCGGGGCGACCTTGATCAAAGAGGCCGAACAGCAGAAAAGCCAGGCCAAAGCTCAGGAAACTTACCGCTTTGCACCGGCCATGACTGACTCTGCCAACGACTATCTCAACGATGCGAAGCAGGCCCGTGACAAAGGCAAAGCTGACAACGAAGTCAGAGAACTGGCATTAACGGCCCTGGCTACGTTTGAGAAGGCGCAGGATCACACCTTAGTTGCCAGAGAGACCCTTGCGCCCTCTCTGGCGCATCTCGAGGTTCTGAACAGTATCCGCGCCGATACCTATTACCCAAGTGAGTATCGCGCGGTCAATGAAGATCTCGACGGTATTATCCGGACTTTAGAGACCACTGGCGCACCAGCAAGCGCCAGCCAGACACAACGCCAGCTTCTGCTGGATATGCACGACCTTGAAGTCCGTACCATCGGTTTTATCCAGCTACAACAGACCCGGAACCGGATTGCCGCTATGCGTGAAGCGGGTGCAGAAAAGCTGATCCCGCGCAGTTTCAGCACAGCAACAACAGCGCTGGCTTCCGCAGAAGACCTCATCAGCAAAGCCCCCCGGGCTGACGCAGAGATCGCTGCGCAGCGGGAAGCAGCAAAAACCGCTGCCGACCATGCCCAGATCATTCTGGCAATGAGCAATGAGGTTCTGGACGCAGATAAAGACAATGCTGAAGCCTTGGTGTTGCGTATCGAGCGCTGGTTATACAACATCGCTGTCGCTTTGAAATACCCGGATATCCGTCACCTGCCCATGGATGAGCAATCGCGTCAGCTGGCTGAAGAAATTGAAGGTGTAATTCAGCGCTGACCCACGGATTCACAGGGGCGACAACCCGGCTTTCTCAGTCTCAGCACTGGCGAATAAGTGAGCAGAGGCTGTATACTGTCGCCCCTTTTTTTGAACGACCAGACACAGCAGTATGACTGAACAGGCGAAAAAGCTTTACATCAAAACCCACGGTTGCCAGATGAACGAATACGATTCATCACGTATGGCCGACATGCTGGGTGAAAGCCATAAAATGGTGGTCACGGACAACCCTGAAGAGGCTGACGTCATTCTGCTGAATACCTGCTCTATCCGTGAGAAGGCACAAGAGAAAGTCTTCCATGAACTGGGCCGCTGGAAGAACCTGAAAACGACCAATCCGGATCTTAAGATTGGCGTCGGCGGCTGTGTGGCCTCCCAGGAAGGCGACGCCATCATGAAACGCGCGCCTTTTGTGGATATGGTCTTTGGCCCACAGACGCTGCACCGCCTGCCAGAGATGGTGAACAAGGCCAGTAATGCGATTCAGGTTGTGGACGTCACTTTCCCCGAAATCGAGAAGTTCGATCATCTGCCTGCCCCTAAGTCTGAAGGCAGCTCGGCGTTTGTGTCAGTGATGGAAGGCTGCTCGAAATACTGCACCTTCTGCGTCGTACCCTACACCCGCGGCGAAGAAGTCAGCCGCCCATTGGCTGACGTGCTGAAAGAATGTGAAGTGCTCGCAGCTCAGGGCGTGCGTGAAATTAACCTGCTTGGGCAGAACGTGAACGCCTATCAGGGTGACACGGGCGATGATGACTATGCAGACCTGGCCGAACTGATTACTCAGGTAGCCGAAATCGATGGCATTGACCGCATCCGATTTACAACGTCTCATCCGGTCGAGTTCAGCGACAGCTTGATCGAGGTTTACGCGGAAGTTCCTGAGCTGGTCAGCCACATACACCTGCCGGTTCAGAGCGGCTCTAACCGCATTCTTGCAGCCATGAAACGTGGCCACGAAATTGATCTTTATATCGATAAGATCCGCCGTCTGCGCGAACTGCGCCCTGATATCTCAATTTCATCCGACTTTATCATCGGCTTCCCGGGTGAGACGGAAGAAGACTTTCTCGACACCATGAAACTGATCGACGAGATCGGTTTTGACACCTCATTCAGCTTTGTTTACAGCGCCCGCCCTGGTACCCCAGCAGCGCAGCTGGATGATGACACCCCCGAATCACTGAAGAAGCAACGTCTGAAGATACTGCAGGACCGTATTGTGCAGAATGCACAGCAGATCAGCCGCCGCATGGTCGGACGTGAAGAAGTCATTCTGGTGACTGGCGTGTCTAAGAAAGACCCAGGCGAGCTTCAAGGCCGCACCGAAAACAACCGGGTGGTAAACTTTAAGTGTGACGATCAGTCTATGATCGGAAAATTCGTCCGGGTCAGCATTGAAGATGCCTACCCGAACAGCCTGCGTGGCGTCATCATTGACGCGTCGCAAGCGTACTGATCAACCATCATATCGAGGTCAATTTGTCCGACGAGCAGCAAAGCAGCACAAGCCCTGAACCGACCGCTAAACAGCATGCCGTGAGTTTTACTCTGGAGCCGGATGACGCCAGTCGTCTCGCAAACCTGTGCGGCAATCTGGACGGACATATCAAGCAGATTGCTGATCATTACGAGCTGGACATTTTTAATCGCGGCAACCGCTTTCAGATCGAGGGCAAAGTCGGCCCGGCCAAACGTGCCGCCGACTTACTGCAGCGCCTCTACAAAGAAACCGGCAAAGGCACTGAAATCAGCCCCGACCTGATTCACCTGTTTCTACAGGAAGACAGTGCCCGGCCGTCGCAGCGCGGTAAGCGCACCTACGACGCCGACAAAGGCATCATCAAGACTCCACTGGCGGTGATTAAGCCCAGAGGCGAGAACCAGCTTGAGTATCTGGATCAGGTACGCAAATACGACATCAACTTCGGTATAGGCCCGGCCGGTACGGGCAAAACCTTCCTTGCCGTTGCCACCGCCGTTGAAGCCCTGATGCGCGATGATGTGAAACGTATTCTGCTGGTGCGCCCTGCGGTTGAGGCCGGTGAAAAGCTCGGCTTCCTGCCCGGTGACCTGGCTCAGAAAATTGATCCGTACCTGCGCCCGTTATATGACGCTCTGTACGAGATGCTGGGTTTTGAAGCCGTTACCAAGATGATTGAACGCAATCAGATTGAGATCGCCCCACTGGCTTACATGCGTGGTCGGACTCTGAGCCATTCGTTTGTGATTCTCGATGAAAGTCAGAACACCACGAAAGAACAGATGAAAATGTTCCTGACCCGGGTTGGCTTTGGCTCTAAAGCCGTGATTACCGGCGACATCACCCAGGTCGACCTGCCGCGAGGTGTGTATTCGGGCCTGAAACACGGTCTGGAAGTGCTCGACGGCGTCGAAGGCATCGGCATCACCCGCTTTAATAACCGTGACGTAGTACGCCACCCACTGGTTCAGCGGATCGTTGATGCGTACGACAAACACGACGAGAAAGAAGACGCGCGCCGCGCTGCTGAAAAAGCGCAGGCCAAGGCCGATGCACTCGCTGCTCAGGCAAGTCATCCAAGCGAAGATCACGGCGAATGAACCTGCTGTTAGATGTTCAGCTTGCTGAAAGTATCGAGCACCTCAATACCTTGCCGACCGAAGAGCAGCTCACCCTATGGGCAAGCACTGCTCTTAAAGGCCGTACTGATTTTGAGGAACCCGAGCTGACCATTCGCCTGACCGACGAAGAAGAAAGTCAGGCTCTGAACAGTGAGTATCGCGGCAAAGACAAGCCCACCAACGTGCTGTCGTTTCCTTTTGAAATGCCCCCGGGCATACCGCTTGAGTTACTGGGTGATCTCGTCATCTGTGTCGGTGTTGTTGAGCAGGAAGCAAAAGAACAGGAAAAGACAACCGAAGCCCACTGGGCGCATATGGTAATCCACGGTTGCTTGCATTTACTGGGGTACGACCATATAAAGGACGACGAAGCCGAAGAAATGGAAGCGCTGGAGCGCGACTTGCTGGCTTCGCTCGGCTATCCCGACCCATACGCTGCGGATACTGAGTAAGCAGTTTACACATAGGAAATTACCTCCGGTCTGACGTATCCCATCCGGAGAAAAGAGGCATCATGAGCGAAGACCGATCGGGCCAACCCCGAAGTTGGCTGGAAAAAATAAGCGACCTGTTTACGGACGAACCACGCACCCGGCAGGACCTGAAAGACATCGTACGAGAAGCGGCTGACCGCAGCATCGTCGACACCGAAACGCTCACTATTATTGAAGGCGCGCTGCAAGTCTCAGACATGCAGGTTCGCGACATCATGATTCCTCGCTCGCAGATGACCTCCATTCAGGAAAACGAAAGCCTGAAAGAGTACCTGCCACGTATTATCGATTCAGCGCACTCGCGCTTCCCTGTGATCAGCGAAAACCCGAACGAAGTCAGCGGTATTCTGCTCGCCAAAGACCTGCTGCCGTTGGTGGTTAAAGACAACGCCGATGATTTCCGCGTGCGCGATATTCTGCGCCCGGCCATCTTTGTTCCTGAGAGCAAACGCCTTAACGTGCTGCTGCGCGAATTCCGCTCGAACCGTAACCACATGGCCATTGTGGTCGACGAATTCGGCGGCGTTGCAGGTCTGGTGACGATTGAAGACGTTCTGGAACAGATCGTTGGCGACATCGAAGACGAGCACGACTTCGACGACGAAGAAAACAACATCAAAGAAGTCGATCCGGGTATCTACACCGTAAAAGCACTGACGCCACTGAGCGACTTCAACGAAGCGCTGGATGCGAAGCTACCTAACGCTGACTTCGATACTATTGGCGGCATCGTCACACATCATTTCGGCCGGGTGCCTGAATGTAATGAGAGCATCCGCATTGAGGGTATGAAATTCCGTGTGATCAACGGCACCAGCCGTCAGATTAACCTGCTTGAAGTTCATACCGACGACTGAGCCCGATTATGTTCACACGCGCCGCCCTGCCATCATGGACCGCCCTAGTGGGAGGCGCGCTGTTTCCGTTTGCGCTCGCCCCCTATTTCCTGTGGCCTTTGGGCCTCGTCAGCCTTGGCGCTCTGTTTTATGCGCTGCAGAAAAGCGACACGGGCAAAGCCGCCTTTAAGCGCGCCTGGTTGTTCGGCCTTGGGCAGTTCGGCTTAGGGGTCTCGTGGATTTACGTCAGCATGCATGACCACGGTGGCACACCCGCCTGGTTAGCGGTGCCGGCTGTCGCTCTCTTTGCAGGCTTTCTCGCACTCATCCCCGGGTTTTGGTTTTTGTTACGTCAGAAACTCAGTGGGCACTCATTGGCGACATTCAGTTTCGCAAGCTTCTGGCTCTTACAGGAATGGTGTCGAAGCTGGTTCTTAACCGGCTTCCCCTGGTTGTACGCCGGCGACGCTCACCTCTTTACCTGGCTGTCCGGCTGGGCGCCAGTGTCAGGTGCTTACGTTATTTCGTTTATTCTGGCTCTGACAGCGGCCTCACTGGTCATTGTCGTGCAGACCCGCAACTGGGTGTATTTAATGCCCCTTTTACTGTGGCCAGCGGGCGACGCACTGAAGCAGGTTAACTGGACCCACGCGACCGGCACTATGTCCGTAGGTGTCGTTCAGGGGAATGTGGAACAGAACCGCAAATGGCTAAACGAAGAAATCTTCCCGACCATCGATCGCTATCAGGCAGATACCCGACCACTGCTGGGTAATGATCTGATTCTGTGGCCAGAGACTGCAATCACTCTGCTCTATCAACGCTATCAGCCTTACATGGAATTATTTGCCGAAGAGCTGCAGGAAAATAACAGCACTGTCATTACTGGTATTCCGTTTCGCTGGCCACGCGGTACCGAGTTAGAAGGCGAATACCACAACAGCATCATCGCTTTTGGTGATGGCGAAGGCGTTTACCACAAGCAACGACTGGTACCGTTTGGCGAATATATTCCGCTTGAAAGTGCGATCCGTGGCCTCATTCCGTTTTTTGATCTGCCTATGTCCAGCTTCCGCGCCGGTGAAATCGATCAGGACCTGCTGAAAGTCACCGTGCATCAAGGTGACTCAACCGAACTGGCCATAGTCGCTCCCTATATCTGCTACGAAATTGCTTACCCAGACCTGGTGCTGGAAACCGCAAAGAATGCCGACCTGCTGGTAACCATCAGCAACGATGCCTGGTTTGGGGATTCACTCGGACCTAAGCAACATATGGCGCTGGCACAGATGCGGGCACTTGAAACCGGCCGCTGGATTCTGCGCTCGACTAACACAGGTATTTCAGCACTGGTGAACCACAAAGGTGAAATCACAGACCGTATCCCAGTCAGTGAACGCACCAGTTTCAGCTCGGTTGCAGAGCGTCGCACGGGCGAAACCCTGTATATGAAAATCGGTGTATTGCCACTGCTGTGTTTCGCATTCACCCTGATTGCACTTGCAATCCTTATTCAAAGGAAAGGTCGTGGCGAAACTGCTCTTTAAGCTCAACGGCGTAACCGAAGAAGAAGCAAACTTTGTTCGCGAGCGTCTGGATGAAGCCAACATTGATTACTACGAAACCAATCAAGGCCGCTGGGGTATTTCACTTGCAGCCATCTGGTTAAAAAACGAAGACGACTACACCGGCGCCCGAGTTCTTCTCGATAAAATTCAGGAAGACTGGCTGGAAGAAGTACGGCAGCACCCGATACCAACCATGAGTCAGCGCTTCTATGAGCGCCCGACCAGTTTTATCTTAACCCTGATCGCCATTGCAGCGATCATAGGTTTATCGGTACTGCCATTTCTTGGGGCCTTTACTGACTGATCGCCAGCTACATTTCTCAGGACTGATTTATCACCAGATCATCCGAGTTTTTGCTGTAGTCGATCGCGACATCCAGCACGTGTACACCGCCTTTCTTCAACGCCAGATCCAGGGTCTCTTTGTACTCCATCACCGTAGCTACTCGGTGACCTTTGGCTCCGTAACTTTCAGCGTACTTTATAAAATCCGGGTTATTAAATTCGAGTCCGTAATCCTGCAGCCCCTCTTTACCCTGTTTCCAACGAATCATCTGCAAAGACTCGTCATTCAGAATAACCACAACCAAATCAAGGTTCATGCGTACGGCAGTCTCGAGTTCCTGCGAGTTCATCATAAAACCGCCATCGCCAACCACGGTGACGACCTGCTTATCCGGGTATATGGTTTTCGCACCAATGGCTGATGGTAACCCCGCGCCCATCGTCGCTAGCGCGTTATCGAGCAGTAGAGTATTTTCCATATAGGTTTCGTAGTGACGGGCAAACCAGATTTTGTACATGCCGTTATCGAGCGTGAGGATGCCGTCGTTATCGATACCCGTACGGGTCGCGTTAACGAGCACCTGAGGGGTGATAGTTTCAGCGGAAGCTACACTCTGTTCGAACCAATCATCGAGTTTCTGTTTTGCTTCTTTGTGGAATTGCGTATCCCAATGACTCAGATCTTTCGTTTTTAAAGCCTGAGTAATCTGCCAGATGGCATTGGCGATATCGCCAATGACTTCACACTGCGGATAGTAAATATCGTTCACTTCCGCCGACTCGAAGTTAATGTGAACCACCGGGCGCTCCCCCGTCATAATAAACGGCGGTTTTTCTACAACATCGTGGCCAATATTAATAACCAGATCAGCTTTCTCGATGGTGCTGTGCACGTAATCATCGCTACTTAATGCTGCCGTGCCGGCGTATTGTGGCAAGGATTCTGAAATAACTCCCTTACCCATCTGCGTCGGTACAAAAGGGATATCGTAGGTCTGAACCAGCTCAGTAAGAATTCGTGAAGTACGTTTTCGATTACTGCCTGCGCCGACAATCAGGATAGGGCGGGTCGCCTTCTCAAGCAAAGACACCACATGCTCAATTGCTTTTTCTTCCGCCACCGGGCGTCGTGGTTTAGAAATTGGAAGGGGGCGGTATTTAATTTTCTCGCTGGCAATGTCTTCTGGCACTTCCAGCATCACAGCACCAGGACGCTCTTCCGTCGCCAGCCTCACGGCCTCTCTGACCGTTGCCGCCGCCATGGAACCTTCAACGAGCTGCTTAGAAAACTTAGTGATCGGCCCCATCAGATCAACCACGTCGATAATCTGAAAAGCGCCCTGTTTACTATGGCGGATGGGCTTCTGACCGGTAAGCAGGATAAACGGCATCGCGCCCAGCTGGGCATAGGCAACACCTGTCACGGCATTGGTTGCACCCGGGCCAAGCGTGGTAAGACAAACTGCAGGGTTTCCGGTCAGGCGTCCAATGGTTGCTGCTGCAAATGCAGCACCCTGCTCGTGTCGGGTGACGATATATTCAAGGGAAGAATCGCGGATCGCCTCAAGAACGGCCAGATTTTCCTCTCCGGGCACACCGAAAACGTACTTAACACCTTCTGCTTCAAGACTCTTGATCAACGCCTGCGCTGTATTCATCTGCCCTATCTCCGATGTCACTTGTACTGGTTTTGTATAGGTTAACGAATATAGGAGAGGCTAAGAAGGAAATAGTTTCTTTTAATTTAGAGGGCGGCCGCTGAATAAACTATGAGTCCAACACCCAACAACGTGAATTGCTCTGATAACCTATGTGTTCGTAATAAGTATTCGCTGCGGGGGCGGCAATCAATATAATCTTACAGCCAGGTTGTAACTGCTTTTTTGTCAGAGCCTGAAGCTCCTTACCTATCCCTGCCGCCTGATAATCTCTGCTCACCGCCAAGTCTGACAAATAGCAGGCATAATAAAAATCCGTCATGCTTCGGGCAATACCGACTAACTCGTCCCCAACCCACGCAGTAACCACAAGGTTGCTGTTGGTAATCATGCCTTCGATGCGGGCTCTATCCTGAACAGGGCGGCGCTCCCCGAGCGTAGACGTTTCAAGTACCCTCAGGAACTGCTCTGTGGTAACGGGGGCATTGATCTTATATTCAATAGTCATATCTATGGGCTACTCTGGCTAGCATCTATTCATTTTTGATTGTTTGCTTAAGCTGTTTGCTCCGAAGCAAAAGATAAAGAGCGAAACCAACCGCAACACCGGGAACAATACCAATAAGCAGGCAAATCCATCCGTGACGAATTGAATACGCCTTAGCTTCATATACAACCCAAACGGCAAGTACAAACCAGCACACAAGAACATCTGTGGAGTATCCACTGGAATACGGATTCACGAAGCCCGCTGCAAATGCCCCCCAAATATCCGGGTTGGCAACCAGAGGGGGAATCACGACGACAGCAAAGAATACCGAAAAGAAGACAGCAGCGGCGATCAGTAAACTTCTGAATATAGCTTCAGACATAAAATTCCTAAGAAAGTATGGCGCTATACGATTTTTAGCAACATAATCTATTGGACTATTATGACTTAAAGGTCACCCTATTTGGTTCGCCACTTGGAGTAATATCCTTCTCATCAGGCTCATTATCCGCTTCATTCTCAAACAGAGGCCACTTGAACTCGCCCATACTGTCAGACAGAGTCATATCAGGGCAGGTTTCCTGTACCTTATCCCACTCGGCTTGAGTCGATTGACCAACCTCTAACCGCATTGAATCGATAATTGAGTCACACAAAGCAAAAATCGGCTTAGCTCTGACTTCATCGTGTATATCCAGCCCGATGAAAGAAAAGCTAATCTCAACAAATTGGTGTGCAGACACAGGAAAATACACAGAACGTATTACTTCAGGATTATCTATGCCGCCATTATGAATCTCGTGAAGATCACATACGATGGCCTGAATGCTTGTAGAGAGTGCCTTTAGGTGCCAGTTTAGCGGGGCCCGATAGTGCGGCTTTTGACCTGATCGTCGATAGCCGTATGCATAATCAAACAAATCACACACCGTCGATTCAAATACCTTAGAGTGAAAAACACTTAAGTCATCATCTTGATGGGTATCAATCAATACTGCAGTCGCTGTTAAACGTCCCTCTTCTCCAGTAAACCAAGGGCCAACAAAGTACCAATCCTTCGCATAAAACCACCATTGATCCTTAATCCTGGGAGATGTTCCAGAGCTTCCATATACACGCTGCCAGCGTCCTGTGAATATATTCCGACGGCCCGGAGTCATAGACTTTACACTACGGCCCAGACCATCGAAACCCAATATGGGGTTAGCCCACGGCGCTCTAAAATGAAAAGAAGTATCTCCAAAACGCCACGAGTTATCCCTGAGTTTAGAAAAATAAGGCCCCTGAATCTCTTCGATATTTGGTCGAGCAAACTGATTATAGCTAGCAAAGGGGAAGAATCTTAGCCAATCCAGCATCTTCTTCATCCGCGCCCCCAGCTCTGACTCGCTTTATCATAGAAAAACTTTATTGCTCCCACAGCTCCAGTCACGGTACCGGCTGTAGTCAACGTTGGGGAACTCACAACAACTCCCCCGAGAAGCAATCCGGCACTCACTAAACCATTGGCCGTCATGGTGCCATTAACTAGTTCCGCGCCATAATCCTGCCATGAATAGTCATCATTTTTATCCATCACTCGTGCGTAGTTCGCCTGTGCAGCACTTAAACTAGCGCGCAGCCCGCTATTCATCAGACTTTTATCTGGATCCATACCTAATTTCATCGCTGCACTATAGGCATCTTGCGGATCTGATTTTGACCACCTCATTTTTACGCTATGCCCTTGCTCTTTGAAGGAAAGGTTCTTTGCGGCTAAGGTCATGAGTGCCTGAGTAAGCACGATAGATCCGTAACGCTCAGAAGCCCATGCCACCCCCTGTTGGTTTTTAGCTCTCTCCATCGCATCCGCCAGCAATCCTGCATAAGCGTACGTTTGGGTATTCAATGCCGCATTGTAATTGCGCATGCCTTTGTGCTTAGCACCAGCCGGGGAATAAAACAGATCGAAATCACACCACTTTGCGACCTGATCTCCGAACAAAGGTTTCAACCTTTGTTGTGCTTCACTTGCCGCCTTAAGAGGATCACTGTACGAATCACTCGATATCACCACGCATCTGTTTTCTTTATCAGTAATAGAGTTGCTTTCTCGATACTCTACACTGAGCTTGCTTTGATCTTTCTTAACGCTGTAGACACCGGGCTTATTCTTGATTTCTCTCGCAATACGGTCGTAATCTTCACTCAAGTCCAGCCGCGATATGACTAGCTTATCATCTGAGCGGCGTTCCACCATGGCCACGATGCCAGGCACAAATACCATTACTTTCTGAAAGCTATTAGTTTTGAAGTCATTAATATTGGGGATAAAAACATTATCTTTGCCGCTCAACCCGGTTGATAATGCGCGGAGCTGCTTCATTGCCATCATAGGATAGTAGTGGCCATCCTCGGCAGCCTTGTCCAAAATCTGACCTGCGGCCTCGTATTTTGGGGCCAAAATGAGCGTTTTTCCTATGCCTGGAGTACCAAGCTCTAATCCCTTAGTAGTTTTTACCAAAGCCATGTTATCAGTCCCTTGTCGATGTCATGAGCCTGTCTATCGAGGATAAGTGACAGACCCTTTGCAAAATTCACGAAATATATACTGCGGGAGCATACCCAACTGACATCACTTTGAAAAGCTTCTGGAATGACATCAACGGGCTTAGCCCAGCCGAGCTAAAACCGCATCAAGAATCGGTCCATTGGCCTCAGGAAATTGGAAATCTGCGAGCTTAGAGTAATGCACCCAGCAGACTTCCTGCCCTTCTGCACCATGGGCAAGCAGTGCATTATTCATAGGCACGTCGACCCATAGCACTTCAAGGAGAACGGATTTATCCGAGTAGTTGAAAGGAATTTCCATCAGAGGAGACATGTGTTCTGTTGTTACGGGAAGTGCGACTTCCTCATCAAGTTCACGCACCAGAGCATCAGCGGTCGTTTCACCGGCTTCAACTTTGCCTCCGGGAAACTCCCAGAGGCCACCCTGATGTTTGTCGTCCGGACGTCGTGCAATAAGGATATCCTCATTAACGACCGCCACGGCAACAGCAACATGCACTTGTTTCATAAGTTAAACCGCTTAATCAGGAACGATAGTCGGCGTTAATTGAAACGTATTCGTGCGACAGGTCACACGTCCAGAGACGCTCATTGACGTCGCCGCGCCCGAGTTGAATTCTGATGGTGAATTCAGACTGTGCCAGAACGGCTGCACCTTTTTCTTCGGTGTAGCTGTCGCAACGTCCACCGTCTTCAACG
The DNA here is from genome assembly GCF_002297765.1 of Thalassolituus sp. UBA675. Classification (NCBI taxonomy): domain Bacteria; kingdom Pseudomonadati; phylum Pseudomonadota; class Gammaproteobacteria; order Oceanospirillales; family Oceanospirillaceae; genus Thalassolituus; species Thalassolituus sp. UBA675. The sequence continues at coordinate 144,528 of NZ_DBNJ01000008.1, read as the reverse complement.
ATCTGAACATCATCCAGATAAATCTGTACTTTATCGAGATCGAAGTTCTGAACACCAGAGCGCCCTACTGCGGCCAGGATACGTCCCCAGTTAGCGTCAGAGGCGTATAACGCGGTTTTTACCAGAGGAGAATGCGCGACAGTGTAAGCGACATCTAAAGCTTCTTTCTGGCTCGCAGCGCTCTCTACGTCGATAGTGACGAACTTGGTCGCGCCCTCGCCATCACGCACAATAGCTTGCGCCAATACGCGGAAGACTTCTTCCAGTGCAGTAAATACGGCTTCCCCCGCTTTACTGCCTTCGTCGCTGTCATCTACCACAACGCCAGACTGCCCGGTTGCCATCAGCATACAGGAGTCATTAGTAGAGGTATCACCGTCGATAGTAATACGGTTAAAAGACTTATCTGCCAATTTACGTGCCCAGCCTTGCATTACCGCAGCCGGAATTTTTGCGTCCGTTGCAATAAAACCAAGCATGGTCGCCATGTTCGGCATGATCATACCCGCGCCTTTTGACAGGCCAGTAATGGTCACGGTTTTGCCGTCGATTTCAATCTGCTTGCTGTAGCCTTTAGGCAGTGTGTCTGTGGTCATAATGCCACGACCCGCGCGTGCCCAGTTGGCTTCGGTGAGGTTCTCAAGCGCTGCAGGAATACCACGTTCAAACGCTTCCATATTCAATGGCTCGCCGATGACGCCGGTTGAGAATGGCAGTACTTGTTCAGGCGCAACGCCTGTGGCTTTTGCTAGCATCTCGCAAGAAAGCTCAGCGTTTTTAAAGCCCTTAGGGCCAGTACCTGCGTTCGCGTTACCGGTATTGACCAACAGATAACGCGGGCTCGCCTTTTCAAGATTGCGTCGGCAGATATGCACAGGGGCAGCGCAGAAAGCATTCGTCGTGAATACCCCGGCGACCTCAGTGCCTTCTGCCAGTTCGAAAATCACCATGTCGTCGCGGTCTTTCTTACGCACTCCTGCTTGAGCAACGCCCAGACGAACACCTTTTACAACTGCAAAATCTTCAAAAACAGTGAAATTAACGGCCATTTTCGATCAATCTATCCTCAGGCAATTTTGCCGTGGCAATGTTTGTATTTTTTACCCGAGCCACATGGGCACGGATCATTACGACCCACTTTGTCGCCATCGCGTACGAAGGGCTTGGCCTGGTCTTCGCCTTCTGCTGCGGGTGCGTCATCGCTCCCCAGTGCAGAATCTGCGTCTTCATGCTGGAATTGCGCGCGTGCCATCTGCGCTTCTGCTTCCAGACGACGGCGCTCTTCTTCTTCTTTGATCTCTTCTTCGCGGCGGATACGAATGTGGCTCAGCACACGGATAGTGTCATGTTTGATACTACTGAGCAGCTCTTCAAACAGTCCGAAAGCCTCACGTTTGTATTCCTGTTTCGGGTTTTTCTGTCCGTAACTACGCAGATGAATACCCTGACGCAGATGATCCATAGTCGCGAGGTGTTCTTTCCAGAGATTATCGAGCACCTGAAGCATCATCTGACGCTCGACCTGGCGCATGGTTTCAGCACCAATGGTCGCTTCTTTTTCCGCATAGGCTTTATTTATCTCGTCGAGGATACGCTCACGGAGATTTTCTTCGTATAGCTTCGTGTCGTCATCCAGCCACTTCTGCACAGGAAGCTCAATTGCGAACTGAGCCAGCAGGTGACGTTCAAGACCTTCAATATCCCATTGTTCAGACAAGCTCTGTGGTGGGATGTAATCGCTGATGGCTTCATTAACAACATCTTCTCGGATGTTACTGATGACGTCAGAAATATCGCCCATTTCCATCAGGTCGTTACGCTGACCATAGACAACACGGCGCTGGTCATTGGCAACGTCATCATATTCAAGCAGCTGTTTACGAATATCGAAGTTGCGTCCTTCAACTTTACGCTGTGCCTTTTCTACAGCATTGGTCACCATACGGTGCTCGATAGATTCACCGTCTTTCATGCCCAGTGCCTGCATCATGTTACGCATGCGGTCAGACATAAAGATGCGCATCAGGCTATCTTCAAGAGACAGGAAGAAACGCGTTGAACCTTTATCACCCTGACGACCAGCACGACCACGCAGCTGATTGTCGATACGACGGGATTCATGGCGCTCAGTACCAATGATGTGCAGACCACCGGCTTCAAGCACCGCATCATGGCGCTCCTTCCATTCCGCTTTAATACGCTCAATCGTTGCAGGGTCAGGGTTATCGAGAGCATCAACCTCAGATTCCCAGTTACCACCAAGCATAATGTCGGTACCACGACCGGCCATGTTAGTTGCGATGGTTACCGCTCCCGGACGACCCGCATCAGCGATGATCTGAGCCTCACGCTCATTTTCTTTCGCGTTAAGAACGTTGTGCTCAACCTTAGCTTTCTTGAGTACACCAGAGATGTATTCTGACGACTCAATCGAGGCGGTACCGACCAGAACAGGTCGACCCTGAGCGGTAATCTCGCGAATTTCTTCAACGACTGCATCGTGCTTCTCACGCTGAGAAGCATAAATCACATCGTTATAGTCAATACGCTGAACCGGACGGTTGGTCGGAATAACAACAACATCCAGACCGTAAATCTGATTAAATTCGAACGCTTCGGTGTCCGCTGTCCCCGTCATACCAGAAAGCTTGTCATACAGACGGAAGAAATTCTGGAACGTCGTTGAAGCCAGCGTCTGGCTTTCTGCCTGAATCTTCAGACCTTCTTTCGCTTCTACGGCCTGGTGCAGACCTTCACTCCAGCGACGGCCTGGCATGGTACGCCCGGTGTGCTCATCAACGATGACCACTTGCCCGTTCTGAACGATGTAGTCGACGTTTTTCTGGAACACGGCGTGCGCTTTCAGGGCCGAATGCACATGGTGCAGCAGACTCAGGTTACCCGCAGAATAAAGACTGTCACCTTCCTGCAGAACACCGGCATTCGTCAGCATTTCTTCTACGAACTCATGACCTTCTTCAGTCAGTTCTATAGAACGGCTTTTCTCATCTACAAAGAAATGCCCGTCAACTGGCTGGCTGTCATCTTCGGATGCTTCACCCTGACGCAACTGAGGAATCAGCTCGTTGATCTGGCGATACAGTTCTGAATGGTCATCCGCCGGACCAGAGATAATCAGTGGCGTACGCGCTTCATCAATCAGGATCGAGTCGACCTCATCCACAATGGCAAAGGCGAGGTCACGCTGAACTTTCTGCTCTTTGGAGAACGCCATATTGTCGCGCAGGTAATCGAAACCGAACTCGTTGTTGGTACCGTAAACAACGTCACACTCGTATTGTGGTTTCTTGTCCTGTGGCGCCATGCCCGGAACGACCGTGCCTACGGTCATACCAAGGAATTCAAACAGTGGACGGTTCCAGTCTCCATCACGGCGAGCCAGATAGTCGTTCACGGTCACAACGTGAACACTCTTACCCGTCAGCGCGTTCAGATAAGAAGGCAGTGTCGCTACCAGGGTCTTACCCTCACCGGTACGCATCTCGGCGATACGCCCTTCATGCAGCGAGATACCACCAATCAACTGGACGTCGAAATGGCGCATCCCCATTACGCGGCGACTGGCTTCGCGACAAACAGCGAATGCTTCGGGCAGGAGATCGTCCAGCGACTTACCTTTCTGGATAGCCTCGCGGAATTCGCCTGTTTTTGCACCCAGCTGCTCATCGCTGAGTGCTTTCATGCCTTCTTCGAGCGCGTTGATGCGGGCGACGATCTTGCCCATACGTTTGAGTTCACGGCTGTTCTTACTGCCGAAAACTTTGCGGAAAATGTTACCAATCATGAGGTTGTGTCTGTCCGTAAAATATTCTGGTACGACGATGCCCGGGCATAGCGTAAAGCAAAGTGCTAAAGGCTACTGAGTTGCCGGGGTGTTGACAAGATGGGAGAGGGTTTTATTCAGCGAGGACGTCGATGAATGTAGGCAGCAGGGTCGACGCTGCGTCCGTTTTTGAAGACTTCGAAGTGTACATGCGGACCAGTTGAGCGGCCAGTACTGCCCATCAGTGCAATCACATCGCTCTTGCGAACGATATCACCGACACTGACTTTGATCTCTTTACAATGCGCGTAACGGGTTTTGTAGCCGTTACCGTGGTTCACTTCGACCAGATTACCGTAGCCGTAGCGTGGACCTGAATATGTGACAACACCTGCCGCCACTGCGACGATGTCAGAGCCGTCTTTACCGGCAAAGTCGACACCTGCATGCCACGCGGAACGACCTGTAAAAGGGTCCGCACGGTAGCCATAACGCGATGACATCCAGCCTTTAGTGATCGGTCGCCCTGCGACGAAGGTATCTTCGCTAAGTTTCTGAGCTGCGAAGAGATCATCAAGGATATCGAGCTGCTGCTCGCGGCTGGTAATACGATCTGCGAGTTGCTGAATCGCGTTAGAGATTTCAGGAACCTGATAATTGCTCTCTGGTGCAGCAATAGGACCACCCACCGATGGGGCAACACCAAAATCAAATTCGTCTGTTGGCAGGCCAGCAGAATCAACCAGGCGTTCGCCTACCGCATCAATACGCATAACACGGCTCTGGATTTCAGCCAGCCGCACAGTAAGCGCAGCCATTTCCTGCTCTGCAGAATGCCTTAAAGCCTGCAGCTCTTCACGCTGCTCTACGAGATCGCGCTCCCAGGCTTTAGCGGCATCTGGGGCCAAAGCCATATCACCACTCAGGCGCTCAGCAAGCCAATAGCCCGCAGCACCCATTGCCATAGGCAGGGCAAACAAAAGACCCAGTAACAGGTGTTTCACCGTACTGGTCAGTTTGATATTTCTCGATTCACCGTGGCGACGGCCAACAATAATAATGTTCATGGATACAATGACTACTGAATCTGTACCTTACTCTGGCTTTTGCCACCTTCTGGATTTGCAAATCTTAAAGCTGCAAATACAAGTAAGGCCATATCATAAACCATCCTGTTAGCGATGATTACATGAGTATGGCCTCGATAAACAATGAAACAAGCCAGATTTGTGTACTTACGTTAACCAGCAGCAGGTCTCATGTAAGTGATTGGCGAGGTTTCTGTATCTGTAAACTCAACAAATTCCCAGGCATCTTCCTGCTGAAGCAGCTCACGCAGGAGTCGGTTGTTGAGACCGTGACCAGATTTATGGCCAACAAACTCACCGATCAGGCTGTGACCAAGAAGGTAAAGGTCACCAACCGCATCCAGGATCTTGTGCTTAACGAACTCGTCGTCGTAGCGCAGACCATCTTCATTGAGTACACGATAATCGTCTACAACGATCGCATTTTTAACGCTACCTCCCAGAGCCAGGTTCTTAGAACGCATGTACTCCAGGTCTTTGGTAAAGCCAAATGTGCGAGCGCGGCTAACTTCTTTGACGTAAGAAGTCGATGAGAAATCAAGACTGGCAGTCTGAACACTCTGGCGGAAAACAGGGTGATCAAAATCAATCTCGAAACTCACTTTGAAACCTTCATAAGGCACAAATGAAGCGATTTTATCGCCTTCACGCACCTCAACTTTGCGCTTGATACGAATGAACTTCTTCGGTGCTTCCTGCTCAGCAATACCCGCAGATTGCAGCAGGAACACGAACGGGCCAGAACTACCATCCATAATAGGTACTTCCTGCGCGCTCAGTTCAACAATCGCATTATCAATACCCAAGCCAGCCATTGCTGAAAGCAAGTGCTCAACTGTATCGACTTTCGCGTTGTCTTTGACCAGCGTTGTAGACAAGGTGGTTTCACCTACCTGCAAGGCAGTCGCTGGAATGTCGATGATCGGATCAAGATCAACGCGGCGGAAGATAATGCCACTATCCACCGGGGCAGGCTTCAGCGTCAGGTAAACTTTCTCACCTGAGTGCAGCCCCACGCCGGTCGCGCGGATGGTGTTATTAAGAGTGCGTTGTCTTATCATTGGACATTCCTGACATTATTGAACATTTATCGTACAATTGCCGTCTATTATACCAGCAGATTACTAACACGCCAGTGTGTGTTTGTTAATCAGCCTGGCGACGCAAGAATGCTGGGATATCGAGGTAGTCCATATCCGGGTTCTCGCCTGAGTCCAGCTTCCGAGCTGCGTTGCCCGCCTGACGGCTAACCGTCGGACGATCAAGCTCACGATAGTCTGAAGAGGTTTCAGGTGCACGGCTCTGAGCCGTATTATCGACAACCTTTGTCGGCTTTGGTTCCTCAACTACCTGAGATTCCCCCAAACCAGTTGCAACTACAGTCACACGCAGCTCGTCAGTCAGGTCAGGATCAATCACTGTACCGACAACAACAGTCGCGTTTTCAGAGGCAAACTCTTCAACCGTCTCACCCACTTCACTGAACTCACCCAGTGACAGGTCAAAGCCAGCAGTTACGTTTACCAGAATACCTTTGGCGCCACGAAGATCGACATCTTCTAACAGTGGGCTGCCGATGGCTTTTTCAGCGGCTTCGCGTGCACGGTTTTCACCAGTCGCACTACCGGTGCCCATCATCGCTTGTCCCATTTCAGACATAACAGTGCGTACGTCTGCAAAGTCGACGTTGATCATACCTGGACGGGTAATCAGATCGGCGATGCCCTGAACCGCGCCCTGAAGGACATCGTTCGCCGCTTTAAAGGCATCAAGAAGAGACGTACCTTTGCCCAGAACGGAAAGGAGTTTCTCATTTGGAATAGTAATCAGGGAGTCTACATGCTCAGAAAGCTGTTCGAGGCCCTGACCAGCGATTGCCATGCGCTTTTTCCCTTCAAACGGGAATGGCTTGGTTACCACCGCTACGGTAAGAATACCGAGTTCTTTTGCAACTTCTGCAACTACTGGAGCACCACCGGTTCCGGTGCCGCCTCCCATACCTGCAGTAATGAATACCATGTCTGCTCCACGCAGAGCTTCTGCGATACGCTCACGGTCTTCCATTGCCGCTTCACGGCCAACGTTCGGATTCGCACCCGCGCCCAGACCTTTGGTCAGGCCGTTGCCCAATTGAATTACTGAACGAGAATCAACATTACGCAGCGCCTGAGCATCTGTGTTAGCGCAAATAAAATCGACACCATCAATCTGGCTTTCGACCATGTGCTGAACAGCGTTACCGCCGCCACCACCAACACCGATTACTTTTATTACTGCATTCTGCTGCACATCATCTGCAAGCTCGAACATATCACCTTCTCTTGTATGAGACATAGCATTATCTCCTATTTTCCGCGCGAGTATATTTAATATTAAAAATTATCTTTAATCCATTCTTTTATGCGGCCAAATGGATTTTTTTTATCTTCCTGAACCACTTTATTTCGGGATTTTTTATATTCCTGTCCGGCAGCATATAAAAGCAACCCAACCGAGGTGGAATAAATCGGATTATCTATCTCTCCTGACAGGCCGGAAACCCCCACAGGACGAGCAAGACGAACTGGCATATGAAAGATTTCTTCGGCCAGTTCTACGACACCTTCCATTTTCGAAGTGCCACCTGTAAGGACAACCCCAGCGGCAATAAGATCCTCAAAACCACTGCGTCTTAATTCCGCCTGAATCAGGGTAAACAGTTCGTCGTAACGAGGCTCAACAACTTCAGCTAAAGCCTGACGGGAAAGATCCCGTGGCGGTCTGTCTCCCACACTGGGCACTTTCACAGTTTCGTCCGCTTTGGCTAATTGTGTAAGCGCACATGCATACTTCATTTTAATTTTTTCGGCATGCTGAGTAGGCGTACGCAATGCCATGGCAATGTCATTCGTTACCTGATCACCGGCGATCGGAATAACAGCGGTGTGACGTATTGCACCTTCAGTAAAAATTGCGATATCCGTTGTGCCACCACCGATGTCGACCATGCAAACGCCAAGCTCACGCTCATCGTCAGTCAGTACCGAATAACTCGATGCCAACTGCTCCAGAATGATGTCGTCTGTTTCGAGGTTGCAGCGCTGTACGCAGCGCTCAATATTCTGAATAGCGTTGACTGACCCTGTCACGAGGTGCACCTTGGCCTCAAGGCGGACACCTGCCATACCAACAGGTTCTTTAATTCCTTCCTGGCTGTCGACGACATATTCCTGGGGCAGGACATGCAGGATCGACTGGTCCTGCGGTATCGCTACAGCTTGCGCGGCATCAATAACTCGCTCGATATCCATCGGTGTTACTTCCCGATCTTTTACTGCAACAATCCCGTTAGAGTTCATTGAGTGAATGTGACTTCCAGCGATGCCTACATAGACAGAATGGATAGTACAACCAGCCATCAGTTCGGCTTCTTCAATCGCACGCTGAATCGAATGAACCGTAGATTCGATGTTCACTACGACGCCTTTTTTCAGACCGCGACTTGGGCAGCTGCCAAGACCAACAACTTCAATATTGCCGTCGACGTCTACTTCACCAACGATCGCGACGACTTTCGAAGTTCCTATGTCCAGCCCGACCAGCATTCGCTTCTGCTGCGTTGTGCTCATCAACCTTTCTCCTGCTCAGTACGCCACTGAATCGCAGCGCCTTTTCCGTATCTCAAATCAACTGCACTGACTTCGTCAGCAGGCAGCCCTGTTAGTAATTTCTTCAGCCTCAAGGCTCTCTTCTCAAGATGAGCGCTGCCAATAAAAACATCCCACTCATTGCTTAAGTGAAGACTCATCGACCCTGTATCAGAGATATCAAGGCGTTGAATTTTAATATTACTGCCACCCATTACCTGCTGTACTAAACGGAAGCTCTTAATGGATTCGTCGAGATATTCGTCATTTCCATCTATAGCCGCCAGTTTATCGACGTTAAAATGCTCAGGTATCGACATTAAATCGCCATTAATTCCAATTATTTGACTCCCATTCCAAACCGCCATGGGAATATCCTCAGATACATTAATTTCAATACGATCTGGCCAGCGTTTTCTGACCTGTACATTGTGTATCAAAGGCATATTTAAAATACTGTCATATACCGAATTAAGATCCGCAGAATAAAAGCCATCTCCAAGCACCCAACTGACCTGATTTTTAATATCATCAGGTGACCAGACAACCAGATTTCCCTTTACTTCGATCCTTTCAATCAGCCACTGATCCATCATCTGGCGTCCACCAAAGAACAAACCAAGTAGAACAACGGGTAGCACCGCCCAGCCAAGCGTATTCACCGACATCCAGGCCGGCAACCTGAGCTGAATTTTCCGCTTAGGCTGTTTTTCGACCTTTTTCGTAGCGCCGCGTCGTGCTGCTGCCTTCTTAGTGGCCATGACGCTCCACCGCTTCCGCCAGCAGGCGAGTTACCAACTCAGAAAAGTCCATACCTGATGCCTTTGCTGCCATGGGAACCAGGCTGTGATCTGTCATACCCGGGCTTGTATTGGCCTCAAGTAACCAGAAAGCACCATCAGCATCCTGCATTACGTCAATACGTCCCCACCCGGCTGCGCCAAGCACATCAAACGCTTTGAGTGCGAGGGACTGAAGCGCTTTCTCTTCGCTTTCACTCAAGCCACATGGCAATAAGTATTCAGTATCGTTCGACTGATATTTAGCGTCGTAGTCGTAGAACTCGTGGGAAGTACGCAACTGAATCACGGGCAATGCTTCACCATCGACAATAGCCACTGTGAATTCGCGCCCTTCAACCCAGCGCTCCGCCAGCACAAGACCATCGTATTCACTGGCAAATTCATAACTTGATTTCAGATCTTCTGCATTGTGCACGCGCCGCATACCAATACTTGAACCTTCGCGGGCGGGCTTAACAATAGCGTTAGCATCAAGAGCTTCATTGATCGCTACCCAGTCTGAGCTCGCATCTAATAAATAGGCATTTGGCGTCGGTAACTGAGCCGCCATCCAGATCATTTTTGTGCGCCACTTATCCATTGCGAGAGCAGACGCCATGACGCCACTGCCTGTGTATGGTTTATCAAGCCACTCAAGCACACCCTGAATAGTTCCGTCTTCTCCGCCACGGCCATGCAAAGCGATAAAGGCAACATCAAAATCCAGTTCAGTCAGCTGACTGATGGCATGCCCTTGAATATCGACACGAACAACGTTGCCCCCCACACTCTCAAGTGCATCAGCAACGGCATTCCCGCTACGTAATGAAACCTTCCGCTCCGCAGAGGTGCCGCCCATTAATACGGCAATTTTTCCCAGAGATTCGATGCTCACGCGTCAACCTCCTTTAACCAGTCACTCAGGTTTTCAGCGATATTTACCGCGATACCGCCAATGTCGCCGGCGCCCTGAGTTAACAAGAGATCGCCGGGGCGAAGTATTGTCTGCAGAGGTGTTTTGAGCGATTCATCGCGCTCAATAAATACCGGATCAACAGGACCGCGCTGACGGATAGTGCCGCACATTGAGCGGCCATCAGCGCCTGCGATCGGTTTTTCGCCGGCCGGATACACTTCCATCAACAGAAGCGCATCGGCATCACTGAGAACACGAACGAAATCTTCATAGAGATCACGGGTACGTGAGTAACGATGGGGCTGAAATACCATAACCAGACGGCGATCCGGGAACCCTTTGCGAATAGCATCAAGAGTGACCTCAAGTTCACGAGGATGATGACCGTAATCATCTACCAGCATGACATCGCCATCTCCCAGCGGCACAGTACCGTTTATCTGGAAGCGGCGACCAACGCCTTCGAATTGTTCCAGCGCACGTACAATTGACTGCTCATCAACACCTTCATCTTCGGCAACAGCAATCGCTGCAAGCGCATTCAGAACATTGTGTTTTCCCGGCATCCGCATACGAACTGAAAGAGGTTCTTCTTTACCCGAGCGATGAACATTAAAACTGGTGAATATACCGTCCTGCTTGAGATCTGTAGCACGATAGTCTGCATCATCGGAGAAACCATAGGTTGTTACCTGACGGCTCAGGCCTGGCAGAATACTTCTGACATTGTCGTCATCAATGCAAACAACAGCGAGACCATAGAAAGGTAAGTTGTGCAGAAACTCAACAAAGGTATTTTTTAGTTTCTCAAAGTCACCGCCGTACGTGCTCATGTGGTCGGCATCAATATTAGTGACTATAGAAACCATAGGTTGCAGATGAAGGAAGCTCGCATCACTTTCGTCTGCTTCGGCAACCAGATAACGGCTTAATCCAAGACGGGCATTCGCACCAGCGCTATTCAACTTGCCACCAATAACGAACGTAGGATCAAGTTTTGCTTCAGCGAGTACAGAGGTCACAAGGCTGGTTGTTGTGGTCTTACCGTGTGTTCCGGCAACTGCAATTCCATGACGGAAACGCATCAGCTCAGCCAGCATTTCTGCACGACGAACAATCGGTACCCGGCGCGCAAGTGCAGCGCTTACTTCGGGGTTTGACTCGTCAATCGCGGTAGATACTACGAGTACATCTGCTTCGCTGATATTCTCTTCTTTGTGACCAATAAAAACTTCTGCACCAAGAGTCTGGAGACGCTGAGTTACGACAGAGTCTTTCAGGTCAGACCCTGTAATCCGGTAACCCTGGTTCAGCAGCACTTCAGCAATACCGCACATACCAGCACCGCCAATGCCCACAAAATGGATTACTCGAATCCGGCGCATTTCTGGAATCATATTCACTAAATCTGAGGGGTGTTTATTGCTCACGTGCAAACCTCCTGACCTGCTCAACAACTTTCTCTGTGGCATCGGTCATAGCTAACCCACGAGCTTTAATCGACATATCGCGCAACAAAGCACGATCCTGTTCGAGCTGTAACCATTGCTGCGACAACCAGCCAGGCGTCAATTCGTTCTGTTGACGAATAATCGCAGCACCTTCTTTTTGCAGGTACTGAGCATTAACTGTCTGGTGATCATCAACGGCATACGGAAATGGAACGAAGATGGCAGCGCAACCCGCCGCTGCGACTTCTGAAACAGTGAGTGCGCCAGAACGACACACAACAAGATCAGCCCAGGAATACGCAGCGGCCATATCGTCAATAAAAGCCGTGACTTCCGCTTCAACACCTGACTCGGCATACATAGCCTGTACTTCATCGATATTTCTTTTGCCAACCTGGTGTCGTAAATCCGGGCGCTGCTCCGGAGAAAGCATGCTCATGGCTTCGAAAACCGCATTATTCAGAGCAACGGCACCAAGACTGCCACCGACCACTAACACACGTAATCTGCCTTCATGGAATTCACGCACATCGGGTGCAGGAATCTGAGCGACTTCTTTGCGAACCGGATTTCCAGTGACAAGTGCACCATCAAGGGCTCCGGGAAATGCCTGCATCGTGACGGCCGAAAAACGTTGCAACAGCTTATTAGTCATACCCGCATATGCATTCTGTTCATGGATCAGGAGAGGAATTCCCTTCAGCCAGGCCGCAATTCCACCAGGCCCTGTCGCATAACCACCCAGTCCGACAACCACAAGCGGCTTTATTTTACGAATAACCGAAAGCGCCTGAGCGACCGCTTTCATTATTTTAAGTGGAGCACCGATCAAACCGAGCTTCCCTTTACCGCGAAGCCCCGCAATATTAATCGTATGTAAAGGAAATCCATTAGCAGGCACGAGGTCCGCTTCGATGCCGGCGGATGTTCCTAACCAATGGATTTCATATCCCTGCTCTTTTAGCGCATGGGCAACAGCAAGTGCCGGAAAAACATGACCACCGGTTCCCCCTGCCATCATGAGGACCACTTTACTCACTTTCGTCCTCCTGTTCTGATTGATTCCCCTGACGTGCCAATTGAGTTTCATAGGTGACACGCATGACAATACCCACCATGGCGCAGCACATCATTAAGCTACTACCGCCGTAGCTGAAGAAAGGCAGAGTAAGGCCCTTGGTCGGAAGGAGGCCTGTATTTACGCCGAGATTAATAACAATCTGCAGCCCAAGAAGCGCAGCAAGACCGGTAGCCACGTACGAGGCATACATCAGCCCCTGCTTCTGTGCTTCCCAGGCGATATTCCAGATACACGCAACCAGATAGCCCAGCAAACCAAGCGCAACCAGTCCGCCAATCAGACCCGTTTCTTCAGCCCAGATCGCAAAAACAAAATCGGTATGTGCCTCGGGGAGATAAAATAGTTTTTGAACACTTTCACCAAAACCAACCCCAAATAACTCGCCACGACCAAACGCGATCAATGATTGTGTCAACTGATAGCCCGTACCGTAGACATGTTCAGGCGCCCATGGGTTGAGATACGCAAGCAGACGATTAACCCGATAATCTTCACTTCCCACAACCAGTACACCAATCACAATGGTGGCAAACGTCAGCAGGAAAAATTGCCCGGCCTTAACGCCTCCAAGGAACAGCATGATCATGGCTGCTCCAAGCAAAACTACGACGGCACCGAAGTCAGGCTCCATAAGTAAAAGGCCAACCATCGCACCTAAAATACCCAGTGGTTTCAGGAAGCCCGACCACTGACTTTTCACTTCATCTTCCCGACGCACCAGGTACCCGGCGACATAAAAAACTGCGCCGACCTTCGCCAGCTCTGAGGCCTGAATTTTAATAATGCCCAGATTCAACCAACGCTGACTGCCGTTTACCTCGTGGCCAATACCCGGCACAAAGACCAGTATCAATCCGAGTATGCCGGCAAGAAGCAGCAAGCCATCGAACTTAGCCCAACGTGCCATAGAAATCTGAGAAGTTGCGAACGCGACTGCGATTCCAGCAGCAAGATAGACAGCATGTCGAATTGCGAAATATGCAGGATTACCCGTGTAGTCCTCAGCAATACCTGTCGATGCCGAGGCGACCATCAACCAGCCAAGTACCAACAAGGCTAGCCATGGGTAAAATAATGAACTGTTCTGTTGCCAACGGAGTGCATCCATATTCATGACAATGCCTCCACACAGCTGCGGAAAAATTCACCGCGATGAACGTAATTGCGGAATTGATCAAAGCTTGCGCATGCGGGCGAAAAGAGCACGGTATCCCCTGCAGCGGCATTCTCACTCGCTGCAGCCAATGCCTCGGCCAGAGTATTGAATACACCGTTTACCACTGTCGCTGGCAGCGCAGATTGCATAATCGCCCGGTCGGCACCGTAAAGATAAACACCGGCCACCTGCTTCTCGCAGGCAGCTGCCAATTCCGCAAACGTCTGACCTTTGCTTTCGCCACCGGCAATTAACCAAAGGTCACCCGAGGTAACTGGCTCAAGGCCCTGAATCGCAGCAACGGTAGAGCCTTCATTAGTACCTTTTGAATCGTTGATGTATTCAACGCCCTTCAGTAAGGCCACATGCTGGCAACGGTGGTCGAGGCCTTTGAAGTTCTTCAAGCCAGTGAGACATTTTTTCAGATTAATATTCAGATCTGGCTTCAATGCGTCGATGAAGGCCAGAGCAGCCAGCGCATTAGCAACGTTGTGCATACCTCGAATGGAAAGCTCCGTCGCTTTAATCAAACGCTCACTACCATGGGCCAACCACAGTTCATCACCCTCGTAGGTAATACCGAAGTCGTTGCTGGCCGGACTACGCAGAGAAAACTTTGTGGAAGACTGAGGTACAGACAGCGCCGGTAATGTATGGTCATCATCGCCGTTAATCACTGCATGCTTAGCATTCTGAAAAATACGCTGTTTGGCTCTTTCATAATCCGCCATACCAGCATAACGATCCATGTGATCTGGCGAGATATTCAGGATACCCGCGACTTCCGCCCCCAGATTCCGCGTAGTTTCTAACTGAAAACTCGAAAGCTCTGCGACATAAACATCAATATTGGCGGGTTCCGTCAACAGATCCAGAACGGGAACACCAATATTCCCACAGGCTGCCGCTTTTACTCCTGCTGCGTTCAGCATATCCGCTACAAGACTGGTGACCGTGCTTTTGCCATTAGAACCGGTAATCGCAATCACTGGCTGGGTACGATTCTCAGCAAATAACTGAACATCTCCAGAAATAGTGACTCCGCGCTCAGCCGCAGCAATAAAAACAGGAGTATTTACATTAATTCCAGGGCTGACCACCAATTCATCATACTGTGAGAGCGTTTCGACATCCGGGAGCCCCAAAGCAATTTCGACGCCCGGAAACTCGCTACGGATGCTCTCAATGGTTGGTAGCTCAGTTCGTGTATCACACAGGCTGAATTTATAGCCACGGGACTGACAGAAACGCGCACACGACAACCCAGTCAGCCCAAGGCCAACGATGAGGTAGTGTTTAGTGTTCACGGTTGCTGTCGTCATTTCAGTTGATACCTTCGCAATCAGCGAATTTTTAACGTTGCCAGGCCGATCAATACCAGAATGATGGTAATGATCCAGAAGCGCACAATGACACGTGGTTCAGGCCAGCCTTTAAGTTCAAAGTGATGATGCAGTGGCGCCATACGGAAAATACGACGGCCGGTAAGCTTGAATGAAGCAACCTGCAGAATGACCGAAACTGTTTCTGCCACAAAGATACCGCCCATGATGAAAAGAACGATTTCCTGTCGGATAACCACTGCAACAATCCCCAATGCAGCCCCGAGCGCCAGAGAACCTACATCCCCCATAAATACCTGAGCCGGATAGGTGTTAAACCAGAGAAAGCCGATACCCGCACCGACAATCGCCGCACAGAATACTGCAAGCTCACCAGAGTCAGCGATGTAAGGAATGTGCAGGTAGTCTGCAAAGTTAACGTTCCCTGCGAGATAGGCGCATACACCCAATGCTGCAGCCACCATCACTGTCGGCATAATGGCCAGACCATCAAGACCATCCGTCAGGTTTACCGCGTTACTGGAACCGACCACCACAAAATAAGTGAGCACAACAAACATCAGTCCCAGCTGTGGCATAACGTCTTTAAAGAATGGAACAACCAGCTGAGTTTCCTGCGGAGACTGTGCGCTGTAGAAGAGATATGCACCGGCAATCAGTGCCAGAACCGACTGCCAGAAATACTTCCAGCGACCAGGCAGACCTCGGGAATTTTTTTCCACAACTTTGCGGTAGTCATCCACCCAGCCAATCGCACCAAAGGCCAGTGTAAGAATCAGCACTAACCAGACGTAACGGTTCTCGAGATCCCCCCAGAGCAATGTACTCAGGGCAATAGACAACAGAATTAATGCACCGCCCATGGTTGGCGTGCCCGCTTTACTGAGATGAGATTTAGGGCCAACCTCACGAATCGCCTGACCAATCTGATATTCGCGTAATTTTCGAATAACTATCGGTCCTAAAAGCAGCGCAACCGCAAGCGCTGTACCTACTGAAAATATTGCTCTCAGCGTCAGATAAGTTACCACGCCGAATCCGGAGTGGTACTGTGCAAGCCATTCACCCAGCCATAGCAACATAGTCAGTCTTCCTCTTTATCTGCCAGCGAACGAACCACCTGATCCATTCCTGCACTACGGGACCCTTTGACCAACAAGGTGTCGCCGCTTTTAGTTGTTTTTGTTAGAAATTCAGTAACGGCTTCGCGGCTTTCAAACCAGTGTCCGTTGTCACCGAATGCCTCTACCGCCGACTTGCTCAAAGCGCCAGTCGCTACAAGGCATTCAATATTCTGATCCTTCGCATAGCTCCCCACCCGGACGTGCATTTCAGTCGCAGCATCGCCCAGTTCACCCATGTCTCCCATGACCAGTATTCGCCGGCCCTCTGCCAGTTTAAGAACGTCTATAGCAGCGCAGAAAGACTCAGGATTTGCGTTATAAGCATCATTAAAAATAATCTGACCTCGCTGACCCTCGCAGCGCTCAAGACGCCCTGCAACAGCAGCAGACTGCTCAAGTCCTGCTTTGATTTCGACTGATGAAAAGCCAAGGCTGGATGCTGCGGCAGCGACAGCCAATGCGTTACGAACGTTATGCAAACCAGACAGCGAAAGAGAAACAGAGACCGACTCGTCTGGAAGCACCAGGGTAAACTCACTTCCCGTCAGCGACTCACAGATATCTTTAGCAGTAACATCAGCTCTATCGCTGAAACCAAAAGAGATAACGTTGAGAGCAGTCGCACGACTCAGCCATTGAGTGAAATAATGATCGTCGGCATTGAGTACCATGGTGCCCGATGGCGTCACGGCATCAATTAACTCGCCCTTGGTCAATGCAATATGGTCAATCGAGCCAAACCCTTCGAGATGCGCAGGCACCACGTTGGTCAGAATGCCAACTTCAGGGCGGGTAAGGCGTGCGGTATAGGCAATTTCTCCCACAGCACTGGCACCCAGTTCAATCATTGCAGCCTCATGCTCCGGCTGCAGGGACAACAGAGTCAGTGGGGCTCCGATATGATTATTCAGATTGCCCTGTGTAATCAGGGTCTTATATCGTTGATTTAATACTGACCCCATCAATTGCTTAACGGTTGTCTTGCCAGCGCTTCCGGTTACTGCAACGACTCGCCCATTAAACTGATCACGATGCCACGCTGCGATATCCGCCAAAGCAAGCAGAGTGTCTTTTACTTTTATCTGAGGCAGATCAACGGCCAGCTCGCGTTCAGTCAGCATTGCCAGAGCACCGGCTTCACGAGCATTTTCAGCAAAGTTATGGCCGTCGAAACGATCACCCTTCAGAGGAATATACAGGCTGCCTTTCTGGATAGTACGAGTATCAGTAGAGACCGCCAGACATTGTCCGTGAGCACCTTCTGAGAGCAGTTCTCCACCCGTAATTTCTACAATTTCTGCCAGAGAAGGATTACGAAGCATATCCACCTCCAGCGCGTTGGTAACCTAGTGACAGCAACACTGCTTCATCACTGTAATTATGCTTAACGCCCATGATGTCCTGATAATTCTCATGACCTTTACCCGTAATCAACAGAACACCATCTTCTGGTGTGGCTTCGATAGCAGCAGTAATCGCCGCAGCGCGGTCATGCATATACGTAAAATCCGACGCGTCTGGAGAATCAGAAACGTCGTTAAAAATTTGTTCCGCAGATTCAGTACGGGGATTGTCATCTGTCAGCCAAACGTTATCAGCCAAAGATGCGGCACTAGCCATAGGGGCCCGTTTAGTTCTGTCGCGATCACCACCGCAGCCAAAGACAAGAGATAACGATTTACTCAATGGAGCGAGGCTTTTTATCGCAACGCCAATAGCATCTGGCGTATGGGCAAAATCGATAACCGCTTTGCATGCACCCGGTTTCGTGTAGAGCGCCATTCGACCGGCTACCGGTTGTAGAGTTTCAGCTTTAATCAACAAATTACCGAAATCTTCACCAGTCACAGCCAAGGCGGTAACAGCAGCAGCCAGATTCGCAACGTTAAACTCGCCGAGAAGTGGTAAGTAAACATCTTCCGTTCCCCAAGGAGTCTGAAGTTCCGCTTTCATGCCATCCGCTGTAGCGACTACCTTATGAAAAACCACATCCGCACTGATGTTTTTCTTAGAGGAAAGTGTCAGATAGTGATCACAGAGAGTCGGCATATTGATCAGACGAGCACCATACTCATCATCAATATTTATAACGGCCGATCTCGCTTTATCTTTATCAAAAAGTGCTGCCTTTGCGGCAAAATAGTTTGCCATATCACCGTGATAATCGAGATGGTCTTGGGTAATGTTAGTCAAGACAGCAACGTCGAAAATCAACCCAGCAACACGTCCCTGATGCAGACCATGCGATGACACTTCAAGCGCAGCAGAATCAGCACCAGATTGTGCGAACTGATCGAGCAAGCGGTACACAACACATATGTCAGGTGTCGTATTTTTCGTTTCTTCAAAATCAGGGAAAAAGCCATTGCCCAGCGTACCGATAACGCCACAGCGTTTACCGTTAGCGGCGGCCAGCTGGGCGATAAACTGAGTAACGGATGATTTTCCGTTCGTTCCGGTCACGCCGTATAGAGTCAGCGACTCGTAACCCGGATAGCGCTTCTTGAGCCAGCCCGGCAATTGCTTTTCTAATTCAGATACCGGGAAAACCGGTACGTTTCCAGCTTCACAACGGAACATTTCTGCATTTTCAGAAAAAATAGCGACTGCGCCGGCTTCAATTGCAGCAGAGATAAATTCCTGTCCGTGAGACGAGTGTCCCTTACGCGCAATAAACAAGTCGCCGGGTTTGATATCTCGGCTATCGGCATGGATGTGATTAAATTCCCGATCCCACTCAGGTGGCATAAACATGGTACCAGCGGTTAATTCAGAGATTTTCATCTTGAACCTCCAGCAACCTGCAGCCATTCATCTTCAACCGGAGCATCCGGTATTACCTGACGTAAGCGTAAAGCCTGCTCCATAACGCGGGCAAAAACCGGCGCCGCAACTTCGCCGCCGTAATACTCTTTCCCCTGAGGTTCATCGACTATGACGACCAGGACAAGCTCTGGGTCCGAGATCGGGGCAATACCAGCGAATACCGCAGTGTATTCAGAATCTTCATAGCCTCCACGACCCACTTTATGAGCGGTACCAGTCTTTCCGCCAACCAGATAACCCTCAACAGCAGCACGCTTACCGGTTCCTTTCGGACCAACAACTGTGCCCAGCATATCGAGTATCTGGCGTGCGGTTTTCTCTGACATAACGCGCTCACAGGGCTGTTGACCCACTTGCGACATCAGCAAAGAAACATGCTCGCGACAGCCATCGGTAAAGCTGGTGTAGGATTCTGCAAGCTGTAACGGAGATACGGAAAGACCGTATCCATAAGATACGGTCGAAAGGCGAAGGTCATCCATTTGTTCGGGGTAAGGCATACTCCCCACGGCTTCCCCTGGAAAGCCCAATGTGCCGGGGCGCCCCAGGCCAGCGAGATCGAAAAACTGCCACATAGAATCTGCGCCGAGATCCTGTGCTAATTTCGATACGCCAACGTTACTTGATTTAGTAATAATTCCCGTAAGGTCCAGCTCACCATAATTACGATGGTCACGAATCGCTTTTCGCTTAACTCTGATCCAACCCGGAGAGGTATCTACTTTGGTACCTGGTGAATAGCGGCCACTTTCGATGGCGGCGGCCACGGTGAAAGGTTTCATCGTTGATCCCGGCTCAACCAGGTCAGCTACCGCACGATTACGCATATTGCCCGGTTTAAGATCCGCACGATTATTCGGGTTGTATGATGGCTGACTGACAAGTGCCAGCACTTCACCAGTTTTTGCATCCAGCATAACTGCGCTGCCAGCCGTCGCTTTATGTGACTGCACCACCGCTTTTAATTCACGATAGGCAATATACTGCAGACGCAGATCGATGGTCAGTTGCAGGTCATGGCCCGGCTCAGCGACTGCTTTTACACCAAGCTGTTTAATAACATTGCCATAAAGATCTTTTACGACCTGACGGGACCCTTCTTTTCCAGACAGGTAGTCATCAAAGGCAAGTTCAAGACCTTCCTGACCTTTGCCGTCAATATTAACCAGACCCAGCGTATGAGAAGTAACTTCAGCGGCAGGATAGTAACGACGGTAATCAGTATCGCCATATAAACCGGCAATTTTTTTACCGAGAACACGAGAGGCAATTTCAGGCTCAACCTGACGCTTTACGAAATAAAAACTACGCCCCTGACGCTGCGCACGTTCGACACGACGTTTCAGTTCTGCGGCATTAATCTCAAGAAGAGGGGCTACCTGAGATAATTCCGAAGTATTTACTTGCTGAGGGTTTACCCACAGCGTAGTGACAGGCGTACTGACTGCCAAAGGTTCACCGTGACGATCTACTATCATTCCACGAGAGGCTGGCTGAACTTCACTGCGTACGGTTCTTTTTTCGCCCTGCTCAAACAGGAACGGCTGCTCCACTGTGTGTAACATAACCAGGCGCGCAGCAACAACGAAAAGCAGAAGAGCAAACGCACCCAGCACCAGCGCGAAGCGCCAGCGTTGAATACCTTCTTTCAACTCTTGTTGTTCATGTGCCATCAGCGGAAAACCCGTGTGTGTTCTGGTTCTTTCATACCCAGACGCTTACGCGCCAGCGTGTCTATTCGTCCATGTGCCGTTAGTGTGCTTTTTTCCAACACCAGACGACTGTGCTCCTCTGCCATTGCCTGACGTTCAGCATCAGCTTTTTGCCATACCTGTAGTAAATCCCGGTTCCAGGTAACGACACTTAACTGCGATATTGCAGATATAAGCACCGCGCCCCAGAGCACTGCACTTCCCCATGTCATGCCAGGCGCTCAGCGATTCTCAATACCGCACTGCGAGCGCGTGGATTACGATCTATTTCATCCCTGTCCGGCATAATTGCCTTGCCGATTTTTTTCATTGTTTTGCCGAGCTGATCTTCCATTACAGGCAGGCCCGGTGGTAATTCCTTTCCCTTTTCCTGCGCACGGATAAAGCGTTTCACCATGCGATCTTCTAAAGAGTGAAAACTAATCACTGACAAACGCCCAGCAGGCAGGAGAAGATCGACACTGTCAGCCAGGACATTTTCCAGATCACCCAACTCGTTATTCACCGCGATTCGTATCGCCTGAAAAGCACGGGTCGCTGGATGTTTGTGTTTTTCCCATGCGGGATTTGCATGTTTAATAATTTCTGCGAGCTGCAGCGTGCGATTAATTTCTTCGTTCTTACGCTTTTCAACGAGCACTCTTGCCATGCGTTTCGCAAAGCGTTCTTCACCGTACTCTTTCAGTACTCGGGCAATCTCAGCCTCGGGCGTTGTAGCCACCCACTCTGCAGCGCTTATTCCAGCGTCAGGATTCATGCGCATATCGAGTGGGCCGTCTTTCATAAAACTAAAACCGCGTTCAGCATCATCTAACTGTGGGGACGAAACCCCCAGATCCAGAAGAATGCCGTTCACTTTCTCAATACCCAGCGCAGCAAGCGCAGACTTCATATCAGCAAAACTGGACTGCACTATCTGAAAGCGCCCATCCTCAGCCGCCAGTTCATTACCACTTTCAATGGCTCGAGGATCTTTATCGAAACCGATGAGACGCCCCTGATCACCCAATTTGCTGAGCAGCTGACGACTGTGACCACCCCGACCAAATGTGCCGTCAACATAAGTCCCATCTGGGTCGGTTACGCATCCGTCCACCGTTTCATGCAGAAGAACAGTGGTATGTGCTAACTCAGGCGAAATGGTCACAGGGAAATACTCATAATTTGCTCGGACAGCTGACTCTCGTCGTTCACCTGCTCCAGATATTCATCCCGGGTACCTTCCCAGGAGTCCTTACTCCATAGCTCCAGCTTCTTACCCTGACCGATCAAAACTGTTTCTTTTTCAAGGCCAGCGTACTCACGCAACGCAGCCGGAAGCAGAATCCGGCCACTGCCGTCGATTTCTACATCCGTAGCATGACCAACGAGCAAGCGCTGAATACGACGTGCACGCGGGTCAAACGTTGGCAGGGAGGTGATTTTCGCTTCGATTTCTTCCCATTCATTGACGGGATAGATAAGTAGAGAACGCTCTTCGGTATCGATCGTCACAACCATATGGCCACCACAAAGCACCGCCAGGCGTTCCCGGAACTTAGCCGGGATCGCCAGGCGCCCTTTGGCGTCCAGATTGATCGTGTTTAAACCGCGAAACATGCGTCCGTCCTTAATCCATGTGGGTAAGTACTAACATCACCAATTTCCCACAATTACCCACTATTCTCCACAATTAGACACTATAGGAATCAGACTGCCCCTTTGCAAGCGTTTGAATGGTGTGAAATCACCTATTTTTTTTAATAAACACAAGGACTTAGCCAAGGTGGGGGAAATGGTGGGAGTAAGTGGGGGATAAAACCCAAACGAAGCACCCCACCTGCGCTTGATAGTTAAAGTAACTTGTTAAGTTAGTAGCCACTTACACGGTTTTAGACAATTTTATTATATGAGAGTGACCACTAACAAACTTAAGTTCTTAGGGCTGCTATGGCCTGTCAGAAGTGTTGGGAAAGATAACATTCATGTTTCTGCTGAAAATTCGCCAGAGTCGCCGGAAACATAGGGACAATGCGGGGTTAGACGTTTTACACTCCTCTGACTCCCCAAGGAATGTGCCGCTGATAATGAAACAGTTATTGTTTAAGCCCTTCATCAAAGGTTCCATGGTGCTTCTGCCACTGCTGGTAACCGTCTGGTTGTTATGGTCAGCACTGACCTCACTCAATGACCTCGGTATCCGTGCATTAGAATTACTTCACCCTAATCTGGTTCTTTTCCCTGGCATGGGTGTCGTGGTTATGCTCGTGACTCTGCTTGCGGTGGGTCTGGCTTTCCAGTTGAATCCAATCAACTGGGTCTATCAGTATGTAGAAGACGCATTTCTGCGATTGCCGTTGGTAAAAACCCTGTACGGCGCAGTTAAAGATTTCGCGGCCATGTTTGACGGCGACAAGCCAAAAGCACAAAAGGTGGTTCTGGTCGAAATGCCTGGGATTGGTCAGCTTGTAGGCTTCGTGACCGCAGATCACGTCCCAGAACAAGTATCAGAAAGTGTCCATGCCGATAATCTGCTGCCCGTTTATCTGCCGATGAGCTATATGGTGGGTGGATATACGCTGTTTCTACCGGAAGACCGTCTTACGTACGTTGACTGGTCAGTCGAAGATGCCATGCGCTTTGCAGTAACGGCGGGTATTTCACAAAGCCAGGCGCGTCATCGTCATCACGATGACCATAATACTGCAGCTGAAAACGCCCCAGCTGCCGACGATCAAGCTGAACCACAAAAAGAACACCCCCAGACAGGCAATGTCTGAACCAGGGGCGCCAGGATAATCAAATCTAAGGCTTACCTTCTGGCCCTGGTCCAGTTATTCGCCCAGAGTCTGGGCCAGTGCGCCAACCATGTTACTGGTCAGGAAAGCAAGATCGCCGTCACGCATGATGTATGGCGGCATAACATAGAAGTTGTGTGCGAAGGGCCGCACCCAGATACCACGATCGACACAGGCAGGCTGAAGTCGCTTCACATCGACCGGATCTTTCAGTTCAATTACGCCGATGGCGCCCAATACCCGCACGTCCGCGACACCATTCAGCTCAGAGGCTCGACTCAGACCCGTCTTAAGTCCCTGCTCAATTCCTGATACCTGCTCTTTCCAGTTGTTCTCCATCAGCAGATCAAGACTGGCACAGGCAACACGGCACGCCAACGGATTAGCCATGAAGGTTGGCCCATGCATAAAGCAGCCGGCCTCACCACGACTGATGGTCTCTGCGACTTCGGTAGTCGCCAGTGTCGCCGCGAGCGTCATGTACCCACCGGTAATGGCCTTGCCGACGCACATAATGTCAGGGCTGATACCTGCATATTCACAGGCAAACAGCTTACCGGATCGTCCAAAGCCCGTTGCGATCTCATCAGCGATCAGCAGAACACCAAACTCATCACATAGGGCGCGTGCCTGACGCAGATACTCTGGGTGATAGAAGCGCATGCCCCCTGCCCCCTGAACAACGGGTTCAAGAATCAGGGCCGCAATGCTCTTATGATTCTTTTCGAGAGATTCTCTCAAAGGCGCAATGTCATCAGGGTTCCATTCTTCTTCAAACCGCGTCTGAGGCGCAGGAACGAAAAACTGCTCGGGCAGAATACCGCTGAAGAGGTGATGCATTCCCCGCTTGGGATCACAGACAGACATGGCTCCGAGCGTGTCGCCATGGTAACCGCGCTCCAGTGCCAGCAAGCGGGTTCTTGTCGTTTCACCCCGTGCATGCTGGTACTGAATGGCCATTTTAATCGCGATCTCGACCGACACCGAGCCGGAGTCCGCAATAAACACTTTTTCCAGTCCGTCGGGCGTCAGAGCGACAAGGCGCCGTGCCAGCTCAATCGCCGGTCCATGCGTAAGACCGCCGAACATGACATGACTCATCCGTTCAGCCTGTTCGTTCAGCGCCGCATTTAATACCGGATGATTGTAGCCATGAACCGTGCACCACCAGCTCGACATGCCATCAATCAATTCCCGACCGTCCTGAAGTTTCAGTCGCACCCCTGAAGCACTGACCACCGGCCAGGTATACCCAGGATCAGTCATTGAACTGTACGGATGCCAGACATGCTCACGGTCATAATTAAGGTCGGGTTGTATGAAATGAGAGGTCATGTGTTCTCCTGAGATTCTGGCTGTACTCCCGTCAGGCCTTAGGATGACGCAGTTTTATGCCACCTGTAAACCAGACTACTGATCCGCAGTTGACCACTGATCACGACGGAATAAGATACGGGCACTTACTGGCGGAGTTATCTATGAGTTGGCAAGACCGTTTTGCGTCTGCTCTTCAGCAAAGAAAAGAGACACACCTGTTGCGCCAACGGCAGACGCTGCAATCTCCGCAAAGCACACACGTGACATGTGGAAGTTCTCAATTGCTGAATTTCTGCAGCAACGACTATCTTGGCCTGGCCAATACTGGCGGCGAAGACCTCGCCCGCGCTGCTCAGGAATGGCAATTTGGCAGTGGCGCGTCCCACCTCGTTTGCGGCCACACGCGTGCTCATCATGATCTCGAAGACGCACTTGCGGAGTTTTCTGGTTACCCAAGAGCCTTACTCTTCTCCACAGGTTATATGGCCAACGTTGGTGTCATCAGTGCGCTGGCTCAGCGGGGTGACCTGATACTGCAGGACAAACTGAACCACGCCTCGCTGCTCGACGGCGCTCAGCTCAGTCGCGCTAAAATGACCCGTTACCGCCACTGCGACTATCAACAACTGAACGAGCTGCTTGAAGCTGCTACCGGTGATTGTCTGGTCGTCAGCGACAGTATTTTCAGTATGGATGGCGATCTCGCAGACGTTGCCAGACTCGCGGAACTCAGCCGGCACCACAACGCTTTACTGATGATTGATGATGCGCACGGCATCGGTGTTCTCGGGCAGCATGGTCAGGGAGTCAGAGAGCACTTCAACCTCTCACAGGATGTCCTGCCGGTGTACATAGGCACTCTGGGTAAGGCGCTAGGAGGATACGGAGCCTTTGTCGCCGGTAGTGAAGAGCTCATTGAGTATCTGATTCAGTTCTCGCGCTCCTATATCTACACCACAGCAATGCCACCAGCCGTTGCTCAGGCAATGCTCGGGAATCTTGAGCGGGCGAAAGACAACAAGCTGCGCGAGGCTCTGACCGATCGTATCGAGCAGTTCCGCAGTGGCGCCAAAGCACGGGGACTGCCACTGATGGCCTCAGAAAGCCCGGTGCAGCCACTGCTGACTGGCGCCAGCGACAGGGCTCTGCGCATCAGTGACCGACTTAAAAATCAGGGCATCTGGATCTCCGCGATACGGCCACCTACCGTTCCGCAGGGAGAAGCCCGCCTGCGTGTCACCCTCACCGCTGCTCATACAACCGAGGATATCGAGACTCTGCTCACGTCGCTTGAATCAGCATTTGCAGGTGATGAGTCATGACACCGCTCTGGCAAAAGCTCCAGTCTATTCAAGGCAGCGACCTGAACTGGCTCTGGCTCCCCGGCTGGAGCTTCCGCGCTGACGTTTTCGCGCCCTTCTTCGACTCACTGCCCGGGCATCACTGGGGAGCCGACTACCTCAGTAATGATTGCAGCTTCGAAGCTGCAGCATCACAACTTGCGGCGACCGCACCCTGTACAGACAACCCCGAAGGCTCATCTGCCATCTGGATAGGCTGGTCATTGGGCGGCGCACTTGCAGCCGCAGCCTTCGGTGGCATAGCAGATACTAAAAGTCAGTTCCTTGTCACCCTGGCAACAGGCAAGCGCTTTCTTTCAGATGAGACCGGCAAGGGTATGCTGAGAGAAGACTTTGAAGCATTTTCTCAGTCTTTAACATCGAACGCAGAGACAACACTGAAACGCTTCACCGGCTTGTGTGCGCAGGGCAGCTCTGAAGCACGTTCCCTGATCAAGCAGTTAAAGAGCAGCCAACACCTCGTACAGAGCGAGCTTAACCGCACACTTGAATGGCTAAGGTACGAAGTTCTTCCCCCCTCACCCCGCAGCCTGCATTTGTACGGTCACGCAGACGCGCTGAAGCCTTCTCAGATGCCCCCTGTTGAACTCAGCCCGGGAGAGAGCCATGCCTTCTTTCTTACGACAGAAGGTAAGCATCACTTACTGGAAAGGCTGCATCAGCTGGCAGAGCAGCTACAGCATGAATCAGCCAAACCAGAGGAAATGCCATGACGCGCCGCGATAAACGTCAGGTCGCGCAGCATTTCAGTCGTGCCGCTCAGAGTTATGATCACGCCGCCAGCATTCAGCAGCGCGCTGTCACGGCGTTGCTCAATCAACTGCCCACACTGTCAGGACACTGGCTCGATATCGGTTGTGGTACCGGCGTCGCCCTGCCGCACCTGCGCTTAAAAGGTGCCAATCAGGTTACCGGAATCGACCTCGCCGAAGGCATGTTAGAAGCCGCCGCCAATCACACAGATCCTCAGACTGACCTGCTGCTCGCCGATGCGGACGACCTTCCTCTACCCGACTGCTCGGCAGACGGCCTGATCTCCAGCCTGATGCTGCAATGGAGCGAAGCACCGGATAAAACACTCAAAGAATGGCGACGAGTACTGAAACCGGGGAGCCGTATTGCCATAGCAACCTTACTCCCGGGCACTCAGAAAGAGCTACAGCAGGCCTGGAGAGCGATTGATGATCACCCTCATGTGAATGAATTCGAAGCTCCCGAACGTCTGAACCATGCGTTAACGCAGGCTGGTTTCACAGACATTGTCTTTGAGCAGGACTGCCTGACCGAATACTACGATTCCGTGCCTGACTTGCTACGCAGCCTGAAAGCCATAGGCGCGACCAATGTGAACGCAGGCCGCCGGACTGGCCTGGGCGGCCGCGCAGCCATTGAGGCACTGAGCAGGCACTATCCGACTACCCAACACATGGGGCAAACCGCCTATCCACTGAGCTACGAAGTGCTCTGGATCTATGCCGCGGCACACCCAGAACACCCTACAGAGCCAAAACCATGAAGCGCTATTTTCTGACAGGTACCGATACAGACGCTGGCAAAACACTGATCAGCGCAGCACTTCTGCAGCGAGCTGTTCTCGACGGACACACCAGCTTCGGTCTGAAGCCAATTGCTTCAGGCTCTGACCAGACAGACAACGGGCTCAGAAATCGGGATGCGCTTCTTCATCAGAAATACTCGTCAGGCAACCTCGCGTATGAGGTCCACAACCCGATCACGCTGGAGCCAGCCATTGCGCCTCATATTGCTGCAAAAGAAGCGGGCCTGAGCCTGAATTGCCACTCACTGATCGCAGCGTGCGAGAACGGCTTAACACAGACCGCCGAACTGCAGTTGATCGAAGGCGCCGGAGGCTGGCTCGTTCCCCTCAACGACACCGAGACATTGGCCGACTTTGCTGCCAGCCAGAACCTGCCGGTGATACTGGTCATCGGTCTTAAGCTCGGCTGCATCAATCACGCCTGCCTGACCGTTGAGGCGATTCGTCAACGCGGATTAGTGGTTGCAGGATGGGTCGCTAATTCTGTCGATCCGGATATGGAAGCCCAGCAGGAAAATCTGCGCTATCTGACACAATGGTTCCACCAGCGCGGTATACAGCATCTGGGAACCATACCCCACATTCGAGGTATTGATCCTTTCGATGAGGACTCACTGAAACAGGTGTCGGACCGTCTGCACTGGCCGGATTGACCGGTTACAGTGACGAAGTTACGGCAGCTTGCTATAGTTTCAGAATATCAAAGAGACAATCGACAGAGATTTCATGGAAACGCCGCTCAGTAAAAGACTGCAGCATTTCATCCCCTTCGATGAATGGTCCGAAGACATCATTGAAGAACTGACGCCTCACTTCCGCGAGCACACGCTTCCCGCGAGAAAAATTCTGTTTAAACGCGGCCAGTCTGACGACGAATGCCACTTCCTGCTCAGCGGCGGTATCGACCTCGCCGACGATGATTTCAATATCAATGGTGTCGATGCCGACAGCGATGAAAACTTCATGGCATTGGATAACACACATGTCGTGCATCGCTACACCGGCATTACCCGAACGCCTTGCCAGCTGGTATCGGTAAAGCGTGCGTATCTTGAACTGATTTCAACCTGGTCTGAATTCCGCCAGTCAGAAAGCCGTAGCCAACACGATGAAGAAAGCGACTGGCTCGAAAGACTGATCACCTCAGATCTTTTTACCCGGATTCCACCCGCGAATATCCAGAAGCTACTTTCGCGCTTTGAAGAACTCCCCGCATCACTTGGAGACGTCGTTATCCGTGAAGGTGAAATTGGTGAACATTGCTACGTAATCAAAACAGGCGGTGCACTGGTCACACGCAAAGCAGAGCAGGCAGAAGAAACGCTTGCCGCCCTTGGCCCCGGCGATCTTTTCGGTGAAGATGCGCTGGTGAGTGAATTACCGCGCAATGCCAGCGTGACTATGACGTCGGCCGGAACACTCGCTCGACTCTCAAAAGAAGACTTTGACCCCCTACTGAAAAAGCCAGTGTTGAGTTATATCCGTGAAAACGAACTCGAGACCCTGATTGATGAAGCAGACACCGGAGTAATCATCCTCGATGTAAGGCATACACAGGAAGCAAGCGCAGCACCTGTGTTGCGCGCTCGTAATGTCCCTCTATCTAAGCTTCGGGAAGCACTGAAGTCGCTGGAGCGTGATTTTATCTACGTAACAACAGGTGGTGGGCGCGCTGAAGCAGCAGCGTACATACTCTCAGAAGCTGGATTCGACGCTCGCGTACTGGCATGAGGGGCCGACACTCAGCGAAGTCACTCTGGGCGCGACGTCGATTCTGGCTGGCGCTCACTTTGTCGCTGGGGCTGCACCTTATCCTTCTACCAGACCTTGGATTGGAAACAGACGAAAAAACCACTCGGGTTATACTCGCTACCTTGAGAACGGAAGTCCCTGAACGCGCAAACAAAAATGAGCAACGTGGTGAGCTATCGACGCCCAGTCAGCCCATATCGACACCTCCAGAACCTGCGCCTGCCGAAACGCCAGAACCTGCCAGAGAACCAGAAACTGCCACAGAGCCTCTGGCCACCCAAAAGCCTGTGAAGCCTCAGGCACCCGCTACACCAGACACAATCACCACAACGGCCAGCTCTGAAATCACTCAAAAGCCTGATGCTCCGGAACCAATTCCCTCGGTAAAGTCTTCGCCAACACCAGATTCAATAAAACCAGACTCTCAAGTGCGGACTATAGAACAACCTGCTGCCAACATCACCTCATCAACGGCATCTGAACAAGCCCGGTTTGCCGGCGACGATCAACGCTTCAGCGATCCGGTCGAGCAGAAGTACTATGAGCGCCTCATGGCTCACCTGAACCAGAAATTGCCCGCGCATCCGGCGGGTATCCAGGGAGACGTCCGCTTACAGGTCACTATTAAGTACGGAGCCGTTATCACCGCCGTTGACGTGATTGTCAGCAGTGGTGATTCAGCAACCGATGAGTGGGCCCGCCGCGCAATTCTGGCCACCAGCCCAGTTCCCGCCGTGCCTTCAGACCTGCCACAGCCTTACCTGTTCCGCCCCACCCTACGTCTGACCGACTAAGCCACGACGTATAAGCGTTGTACAGGGTTAGAGCGCGCCGCTACAATCAAGCGCTCTCACCGCTTCATATAAAGGAAACACCGTGTTCGATAGTGGCATCATTGCGTTTGCGTTTATTGGTCTGATTTCGTTCGCCAGTCAGTGGTTAGCCTGGCGCGTAAAGTTACCAGCGATTCTGTTTCTACTGGCCTCCGGTTTACTGATTGGGCCTGTGACTCAACAGTTCAATCCAGACGCACTCTTCGGGGACCTGCTGTTTCCGCTGATATCTCTGGCGGTCGCGATCATTCTCTTTGAAGGCAGTCTCACCCTCGACCTGAAAGAAATACGCTCACAAAAAGGCGTCGTACAGCGGTTGATTACCGTAGGTGCGGGGATCACCTGGGCGGTCGTCGCCATCGCGACCCATTACCTGTTCGGACTGAGCTGGGAGCTCAGTATCCTCTTTGGTGCCCTCACCGTAGTCACCGGCCCGACCGTCATCGTACCCATGCTCAGAACCGTTCGCCCAAACGCAGACGTTGGTAACATTCTGCGCTGGGAAGGCATCCTGATCGACCCGCTTGGTGCACTGCTTGTGGTCGTCGTATACGAATTCATCGTGGCTCAGGGTCAGGCTCAGGGCGCTGTAAGCGGGATGCTTGCGTTTGTTGAAATTATCGCTTCTGGCACGGTACTCGGCCTCGCTGCGGGTTGGATTCTCGGTTTTATTCTGAAACGTCGATGGGTTCCGGAGTACTTGGAGAACATGGCCACCCTTACTATGGTGTTTCTGAGCTTCAGCGTTGCCAATATGCTTGCTCACGAATCGGGTCTGCTTGCAGTCACGCTGATGGGGATGTGGCTGGCAAATCAAAAGGATATCCGCATTGGCGAAATTCTTAACTTTAAAGAGCACCTGACGGTTCTACTGATTTCAGGACTTTTCATTATTCTGGCCGCTCGCCTGACACTCGATGACCTGATCGCACTGGGCTGGATGCCGTTTGCACTGCTCGCCATTATGCAGTTCGTCGCGAGACCTTTGTCTGTGTGGGTTTCAGCCATCGGCAGTACACTCAGCTGGCAAGAGAAATCTCTGCTGTCCTGGATTGCTCCACGAGGTATTGTTGCTGCTGCCGTTTCCGCTCTCTTCGCCATCAAGCTTGAGCAGTCCGGGGAAACGGAAGCCGCCATACTCGTCCCACTTACTTTCTCCGTGATTTTTGGCACGGTTGTTCTTCAGAGTGCTACCTCGCGCATGATGGCCCGCTGGCTGGGAGTTGCCGAGCCACCACCCAACGGTTTCCTGATCGTTGGGGCAAATAACATCGCCCGAACCATTGCACTGGAACTTAAAAAGAACAAAGTGGATGTGCTTCTCACGGATTCAAACTGGGACAACATCCGTGCGGCACGCATGGACGGGCTGCGCACCTTTTACGGGAACCCCGTTTCTGAATACGCAGAGCAGCGTCTTGATCTGGTTGGTCTCGGAAAACTCCTTGGTCTATCACCGGAGCGCAGTATAAACACAGTTGCAGGGATGCGTTTTGGCAATGAATTTGGCCAGCACAACATTTATGCACTGCGCACATCGGTCGATGCGCGACTGTCCGAAATGCATATCGATGGTGAAGAGCACCGTGGCCAGTATCTGTTCAGCAAAGACCTGACGTACAGCAAATTTTCCAGCATGTTGGCGCAGGGGGCCGAGCTGCATTCCACCCGACTGAGCAGCGAATTTACCTGGAATGATTTTCAACAGCAAAACGGCAAAGATGCCATTCCTTTATTCGCAATCACACCAGAAGGCAAGGTTTTAACAAGCAAAATTGGTAGTAATTTTGAGCCTAAAAATGGCTGGAAAGTGATCAGTCTCTTCACACCGGCACTGGTTGCTGCCAATGATCAAGGGGCTTCACGCACGACTTAATCACTCTTGCCAGAGGGGCCACATCATGCCCCGGCCTGAAATGCCAAGCACAGCCATTATGGGCCTAATATCAACATTGGCGCATTTTTTACCATCAATTATAAATCTAAATGCTTACTGACAAGGATATTGGTAAGCCGCGTCGTTTCTGACCTCATCACCACCAAAAGTTATATTGCGCCATTTTAGAGAGACCATGTTGCGTAAAATGACATTGTGTCATGGGACACCTGCGCGCACTCTGGCGCTACTCACCACTAATAACAAAGTAGTAGATAATCTCCAGATGTATTCGTTAAAACCGCACGCAGAGACTCTACAGACCCTGCGCAGGTTGATGCCTCAGAAGGAATTGCGTAAGTCAGCCCCAAAACTCTCTGCTGCTGGAGAAGGACTCCAGAGCAGTACACCCGCCCTTCTTCAGGTTCTCAAGACTCTGAGTGACAGCGAGCTCTCATCAAAGCTGCCCGAAGTTTACCTTGAGTACGGTCAGATCATGGCGATGCAGAACCAGGTCACCGCCGGCAACCTGTTAGAACTGTTCCAGTCAATGTGTGCTCAGATCAGTACTACAGAGCGACCGTTCGACCTCCACATTCTTGATGATGGCCAGGTCAGTCACTGCGAGTTCTTCTGGAAGCAGGACCCAACCCGGGTTCCTTCTCCTGAACTTTCAGAGCTGTTGCTTGCCTTCGGTTATACGGTTGGTAGCAACCTGCTCCAGGGGCTTACGGATCAGCTTTCCGTATTTCTGCCGTATTCTGAGCCTGAGCACGTTGAAGAATTTGCCAAGTACGCGCCAATGAAGGTGACCTTCGGTGCTCCTTACTTCGCGGTACGCCTGCCTTCGCAGTTCCTGACTCAGGCACTCATTATCCGTACGGCCAATTTTCAGCCGCAGGGCGCACTTCGCCCAGCGCATCTGGTCGCGCAGAAAGCGTCAAACCTGTTACGCAACGATCTTGCCAACCCGCCGACGCTGAATGAGTTGTCACAGAAACTCGGACTGACTGAACGAACCTGCAAACGTCGCCTTCAGGAAGCAGGAACCCATTATCAGCAGCTCCTTGCTGACATGCGCCTGGTGCAGGCCAGCTTCTGGCTCAGCCGTCGCATGTACAACGTCAGCCAGGTCGCTGAATTACTGGGCTACTCAAGCGTTGCCAACTTCTCTAAGGCGTATAAAAAGTGGTGCGGCTTCTCGCCTACCCATGCCAAGCAGGGTATGCCTGTTCCGGATAATCGCACCAACGCCAGCTGATACCTCCCCGGATTACGGCGCTCCCGTGCCGTAATCGCATTTTTGTGTGAACCACGCCTCTTAAAGCGCTATAATTGCCGCCTTTTCGTTGACCTCTGTCGTCAACCGAACTCAGGACGTTGAGCGTCCAAACGTATCAGGATCTGACATGGGTAAAAAAACCCCTTTGTATGATTGCCATCTAGAGGCTGGCGGCAAAATCGTAGACTTCGGCGGCTGGGATATGCCCATCCACTACGGCTCCCAGATTCAGGAGCACAACGCAGTGCGCGAAGCCGCTGGCATGTTCGACGTTTCGCACATGACAATCGTCGACGTTCGCGGGCCCGACGCCAAAGCCTATCTGCAGAAGCTGCTCGCCAACGATGTCGACAAACTGAAAGAAACCGGCAAAGCACTCTATACCGGCATGCTGAACAACGACGGCGGTGTGATCGACGACCTGATCGTATATCGCATGGACGGATGGTTTCGCACCGTCGTCAATTGTGCCACCCGTGAGAAAGATCTCGAGTGGATGACGGCCCATACCAAAGGCTTTGATATCAGCCTCACCGAACGCCCTGAAATGGCGATGGTCGCTGTTCAGGGGCCTGAGGCACTGGGCATGGTTCAGAAGGTACGTCCGGAAGCCGCCGAGCTTATCGATGGTCTCAAGATCTTCCAGGGTCTGCCACAGCACGGCTGGTTTTATGCCCGCACAGGTTACACCGGCGAAGACGGCCTTGAGATTATGATCCCGAAAGAAGACGCCGCCGATTTCTGGCAGCAGTTGAGTGAAGCTGGCGTCCAACCCTGCGGCCTGGGTGCCCGCGACACCCTCCGCCTTGAAGCGGGGATGAACCTGTACGGCAACGATATGGATGAATCTGTGAGCCCACTGATTGCCGGTATGGGCTGGACCGTTGCCTGGGAACCTGCCGGTCGCGACTTTATTGGTCGGGCTGCACTGGAAGCTGAAAAAGCAGCCGGTATTGCCATGAAACAGGTGGGTCTGGTTCTGGAAACCCGTGGCGTGATGCGTTCTCACCAGAAAGTCGTCGTGGAAGGCGCCGGTGAAGGTGAAGTTACTTCCGGCACTTTTTCGCCAACCTTACAGTATTCCATTGCAATTGCGCGGGTACCGGCAGCAACCGGCGACACCGCTCAGGTAGACCTGCGTGGCAAACTGACGGACGTTCGTGTGATCAAGCTCCCGTTCGTGCGCAACGGCCAAAAACAATTTTGAGATAAATCGTAAATTTTTAACTGGAGAAACCCCATGAGCAACATCCCTGCAGATCTGAAATACGTTGCCTCCCACGAATGGATCCGCCTTGAAAGCGATGGCACAGTCACTGTTGGTATCACCGACTTTGCTCAGGATCAGCTGGGCGATGTCGTCTTCGTAGAGCTGCCTGAAGTAGACAGCGAAGTTACCGCAGATCAGGACATTGCCGTGGTTGAGTCAGTAAAGGCTGCGTCGGACATCTACGCTCCTCTGGCCGGTAAAATCATCGCTGTGAACGACGATCTTGCTGACGCTCCAGAAAAAGTAAACGAAGACCCATACGGCGACGCCTGGTTCTTCAAAATGGAGCTGGCGGATGCTGCAGATCTGGACAAGCTTCTTGATGCGGACGGTTACGCTGCAGCGTGTGAGTAATACGTTACTCTGACCCCGCTTAAAACAACGCAGAGGCCTCCTCTGCGTTGTCGTTTTACCTTCTTATATAGCGTGGGCACCAGCCCATATAGCCGATACTTTTACATTCAGGTTCAATCATGAGTACTCCTTCTCTCAGACAACTGGAACAGCGCGATAACTTTGTCAGTCGCCATATTGCCTCGGACGGTGCAGGCTATGACCTGCGTGAAGAGGCAGACATGCTGGCTGCCGTTGGTGCCGACTCTCTTGAGTCACTAACCAGCGAAATTGTCCCCGCTGACATTCTGCGCGATGCATTCCTGTCCTTCGGAGAAGCCACCCCCGAAGCCGAGGCTCTGGCCCGCCTGAAGTCTGTCGCTGCACAGAATAAAGTATTCAAAAGCTATATCGGACTTGGTTATCACGATGTGATCATGCCTCCGGTCATCCTGCGCAATGTCCTGGAAAACCCAGGCTGGTACACGGCTTACACTCCGTATCAGCCAGAAATCGCTCAAGGTCGCCTGGAAGCACTGCTTAACTTCCAGCAGATGATCATCGACTTCACCGGCATGGAACTGGCAAACGCCTCTCTTCTTGACGAGGGCACCGCCGCCGCTGAAGCCATGGCCATGGCGAAACGTTCAGTCCGCAAGAACAAATCAAACACCTTCTATGTTGATGAGCTGTGCCTGCCACAAACCATCGACGTTGTCCGTACTCGCGCAGAAGCCTTCGGCTGGGACATCATCGTTGGCCCTGCTGAGAAAGCGGCAGACCATGACGTCTTCGGCGCACTATTCCAGTACCCGGGTCGTCAGGGGGAAATCACTGATTTCACAGATGTCATCAGCGCCCTGCATGAAAAGAACGCTCTGGCCGCGGTTGCCAGCGACCTGATGGCTCTCATCAAGATCAAAGCCCCTGGCGAAATGGGTGCGGACATCGTTCTCGGTAACGCTCAGCACTTTGGTGTTCCCATGGGCTTTGGCGGACCACACGCTGCTTTCTTTGCGACCCGGGATGCCTACAAGCGTTCTATTCCGGGCCGTATTATCGGTGTATCTATCGACGCTCAGGGCAATCAGGCGCTGCGCATGGCTCTGCAAACCCGTGAGCAGCACATCCGCCGTGAAAAGGCGAACTCCAACATCTGTACTGCACAGGTGCTGCTCGCAAACCTCAGTTCATTTTACGCGGTATATCACGGCCCGACTGGTCTGAAGACCATCGCCAACCGCATTCATCGACTGACCGATATTCTGGCAGCAGGCCTGAAGAGCAAAAACGTCGAACTTCTCAACACAACCTGGTTCGATACCCTAACGCTTAAGGTCAGCAATCGTGAAGATGTTCTGAAGCGCGCTACAGACCGGGAAGTCAATCTCCGTGATGATAAAGCACTCGGTTTGGGTAATGACACCTTGGGTGTGACACTGGGAGAAAAGACCACGGCAAGCGATGTCGCCGAACTCTTTGATATTTTCCTCGGCGCTGACCACGGACTTGATGTTTACGACCTCGACGAGGTCGTGGTCAAAGCTGGCTCAGACAGCGTGCCCGCAGGTCTGCAACGCCTGACCAGCTTCCTGGAGCACCCGACGTTCAACAAATACCACACCGAACACGAGATGCTGCGCTATATGAAGCGTCTCGAAAGCAAAGACCTGGCGATGAATCACTCGATGATTACGCTCGGCTCCTGCACCATGAAGCTGAATGCCACCACCGAGATGATCCCGGTGACCTGGCCTGAGTTCTCAAACATCCATCCGTTTGCACCGAAGGAACAGACCCCCGGCTACGAGCAACTGGTTTCTGAACTGGATGGCTACCTGCGTGATATCACTGGCTTCGATGCCATCTGTATGCAGCCTAACTCAGGTGCACAGGGTGAATACGCGGGCCTGCTGGCGATCAAGAAATACCACGAAAGCCGCGGCGAAGGTCACCGTAATGTCTGTCTGATCCCGCGTTCGGCGCACGGTACTAACCCGGCATCGGCACAGATGGCGTCGATGCGGGTGGTTGTTACTGAGTGTGATGAACAGGGCAACGTAGATTTCGACGACCTGAAGAAGAAAGCGGAAGAGCTGTCTGATCAGCTGTCGTGTCTGATGCTGACCTACCCTTCGACACATGGTGTGTACGAGAAAGGCGTGAAAGAAATCTGCGACCTGATCCACCAGCACGGCGGTCAGGTGTATATGGACGGCGCTAACCTGAATGCTCAGGTGGGTGTGACTCAGCCAGCTTTTATCGGTGCAGACGTTTCCCACATGAACCTGCACAAGACCTTCGCTATCCCGCACGGTGGTGGTGGTCCGGGCATGGGCCCGATTGGTGTTGCCGCCCACCTGGCACCGTTCGTGGCGAACCACGCGGTACGCCCGATTGATGACGCATCTAAAGGCAACGGTGCAGTCTCTGCAGCACCGTATGGCTCTGCCAGTATTCTCACCATCAGCTGGATGTACATCACCCTGATGGGTGGTTCAGGCCTGCGTACAGCAACACAGAACGCTCTACTGAAAGCTAACTATCTGGCGAAGCGCCTTTCTGCGCACTACCCGATTCTGTACTCAGGCCTGAACGGTCGTGTTGCCCACGAGTGTATCGTCGATCTGCGCCCGATTAAGGCAGAAACCGGCATCACCGAAGTGGATATCGCCAAGCGTCTGATGGACTACGGATTCCACGCACCGACCATGTCGTTCCCAGTAGCGGGTACCTTTATGATCGAACCTACGGAATCTGAAAGCAAAGCCGAGATAGATCGCTTCGCTGACGCTATGATCGCAATCAAAGCTGAAATTGATGCCGTGCAGAACGGCGTTCTGGATGCCGAGAACAACCCGCTGAAGAACGCACCACATACCGCGGCAGTCGTGACCGGAGAGTGGGAGCGCCCTTACTCACGGGAGCTCGCTGCTTTCCCTGTGAAGGAGCTGGGTGCTCATAAGTTCTGGCCAACGGTAGGCCGTATCGATGACGTATACGGTGACCGCAACCTGATCTGCTCTTGCCCTGCGATTGAGAACTACGAAGACTGAGTTCCGGTGATATAAAAAAGCCCGCGTACGCGGGCTTTTTTATTATCCAGAGTGATTATCTACAGCAACCGACAGATGGCGCCGTTTCATAGAGAACGGGCGGGAACTGTGCTTCTCCAACCAATCACCCAACTTGTCTGATTCAATAGGATGAGCAAAGAAATACCCCTGTATCTCTTCGCCACCCAGTGACAGGACTTTATCGAGGTCATGGCGATTCTCAACACCCTCGACAATAACCGACAGTTTCAAACCATGCGCCAGCGAGACAATACTCGAAAAGAGCCCTTCACCACCGTTGCTAAGACCAGCCACGAAGGACTGATCAATCTTCAGAGTATCCAGCGGGAAATCGCGCAGGTAGCTGATTGATGAATAGCCTGTACCAAAATCGTCGATAGAGATGCGCACACCGAGATTACGCAGAGTGCTCAGAACCTGGCGGATCTGAAGTACATCACCAGCAAACACAGATTCCGTCAGTTCGAGCTCCAGTCGTCTTGCGGGCATATTGGCCTCAGCCAGTGTAGACACAACATCGTCGACAAAATCGTGCTGCCTCAGCTGCATCACAGAAATGTTCACCGCCACACGTAAATCAGACTCAGGCGCCTCTTTCATAAGCGTCTGGCAGGCCTTACGAAGAATCATACGTCCCATTGCAGGCATCAAACCGGATTCTTCTGCGAGAGGAATAAAGGTTCCGGGGCTGATAGCAACATTGCGAACATTATCGTGCCAACGCGCCAGTGCTTCGAAACCGGTCAGGCTGCCATCTTCTACGGATACGAAGGGCTGCATAGCAATTTCGATCTGGTCGTTATCAATGGCGTAGCCAAGGGCCTGCACCAGCTGCAATCGCTCGGATGCTTCATGGCCCCACTTATCATCGTAAACAGATACGCCCGTTTTCCGTGATTTCGCGCGGTAGACCGCAATATCGGCGTGTTCGAGGAGCTGCTCTGCACTGGTTCCGTGCTCAGGGCAAAGCGCAATACCGACACTGGCACCGAGAGACACCGGGCCACTATCAAGATCTATAGGTTTACGAAGTTCAGCGACCAGCTGGGTAGCGAACTCTTCAACCTGAACTTCAGAGACATCACGACGTTCCAGGATGACAAACTCATCACCTCC
Organism: Thalassolituus sp. UBA675; assembly: GCF_002297765.1. NCBI lineage: Bacteria > Pseudomonadati > Pseudomonadota > Gammaproteobacteria > Oceanospirillales > Oceanospirillaceae > Thalassolituus > Thalassolituus sp. UBA675. The sequence goes on along the minus strand of NZ_DBNJ01000008.1, from coordinate 105,087 downwards.
CCAGCGAGCACAGATCACCTGATCGCCACAAGCGTTTGCAATACGCGCTGCGATGACGCGCAGTACATGGTCACCAGCAAGATGCCCAAGACCATCGTTCACCTCTTTAAAGCGGTCGAGATCAAGCAGGTACACAGCAAAACCTGCCTGCTCATCATTCTGCTCTTTCAGCGCTTCACTGACCTTACGTGAGAAATAGTAACGGTTGCCGAGGCCGGTCAGCATGTCGTGAGTGGCCTGATAGTTAAGTTCCTCTGTGCGCTCCTCGATCTGCTTCTCAAGGTTCGCATTAACCTCAGTCAGACGCTCGCGTGCATCCGTCAGATCATTGTTCAGTTCGGCCATTTCACGGGAACGAAATTCGGTAAGGCGCTGAAGAAGACGACCTTTTTGTGAATGCAGTGCTGACCGGTGGATGTTCTCAACCACAATCAATAAGGAAACAGAAGCCAGCATTCCCAGAGACACCATCGACCAGACCTCTTCACCTGAGAACAGGATCAGTACCGGCGGCACCAGACACATAGCACTGTTGAGGTAGAGCAGAAGACGATCGCTGGTAATACCCACCGTACTGATCACGGCAATGACGATGAACATACCGCTGACGACACCGAGACTGAAACCGCTCATGATGTCATGGAAGAGTATCAGTAAGCTGTACCAGGCAAGCTGATTCAGAACTACGCCGGCACCAAAGAGCAAACGCCAATCCCGGAGACGCAGCCTTTGTGGGTTTTCAACATGTGCCAGGAATCCCGCAGTCCGCAACGTCTGTACCGACAGATAACCCAGCAACCAACACCAGAGCAGGCTTTCGTATGCTTCAACCCTGAGGGTAATGACCATAAAGAAGGCGGCAACCGCCTGCATCATTACTGCGGGGGTGCTGTTGGCATGCAGAGAGAAGACGAGGCGCTTACGAAAGCCCTCCTCTGACATATCGGGCTCCTGATCAGGAGCGCCGTCGACTTCGTTTTTCTTGAATGCGAGCATGTCCTTGCGATGGAGCCAGCTGAAAGCCCCCACCTCCATGAACAGCAACATTACACCACACAGTCCGAAGGCTATGACTGAGTCGTGATTCAGTAAGGTCAGCTGGATAGCCAAAGGCAACAGGTTGAGAGCCATCAACGCCATGCCGATTAAGGGAAACAGGGCAAACGGCAGGCAATGCGCATACACAACGACAATAAAAATAGACACCGCAATAAGGCGGGTATCGGCATCCAGCCCGGGCAGGATAATCATGCCCACGATACTCCACAGCGTAACCATAGCGATGGACATGTAGAGCAGGTTGCGCCTTGCTGTCCTTGGGCGCCTCCGCTCTTCCGGCGTACGAATGTAACGGTAGGCGTAGGCTGCAGGCACCAGGTAGAAAGTCAGTAGGGCAGATACGATATCCCAGTGGGGCCAACCCGTACGGAGAGCAACCATAGACAGAGCGGCAATGCTGAAGCCCAATGCGACAAAAGCTCCTGCAATCGCTCTCTTCATCAGCGAAAGAGTTCTCTCGTCTGCGTACTCTTCAGTAGCCCGCAAATTCTTTGGGAAAAAGTTCGACATCAACATGCTGTTGCGCACCAAAACGTATTTTTATTATTTGCAGTGCCTTCCCTGAGCGCGGATGCGAGCCCAATGAATCAGAGCCACATCTGACAACACTTATTCTAAACAAGTGTACACCAGAAAATGTGACCCTATTAACGTTTGTTCGTTTTTTAATTGATCTTTACTCAGCAAGCGGCGTCTGGCTGACATTGCTGTCAGTAAATCTCTCCTTCTCTCCGAATCCTGATCTGAAATTTTCAATCGAAGCTTCGTTGTTACAAATCATTCGCACTTTTACTCCTAAAAAACTTGCGTTTGATAGTAATTCGTATTTATACTGGCATCAGTTTCTTAACAACAACTCAGGTGAGCTTAAATGTACGTATGTATCTGCAAAGGAGTGACTGACCGCGACATCGTTGCTGCTGCTGAGCAAGGTGCTACCCGCATGAGCCAATTGAAAGAGTGCACAGGTCTCGGAAGTCAGTGCGGCAAATGTGCTCGTGATGCCAAGGCCATCTTTAACGAAGCCAAGCAGACTGCCGCTCAGATGAGTCACCTTTTCTCGGCTGCCTGAGAGTCAGCCTGAGTAACCAGATTCGTTACTATTTCGACCTACATTAAGCCATGAATACCTCTCATTCATGGTAGCAGAAAGCCCAAATAAGGGACTGAAAACTAAATCGTTTTCAGTCCCTTATTTTTTTCACCCCAAAGCTCCCTAATCGTTTGACTCAAGACCAAATCAGTATCCAGAATAGAGTCATACTCACTCACAGGGAGACGCTGGCAATGAAAGGCGACGCTAAGGTTATCGAACACCTCAATACAATTTTGGCCAATGAACTGGTGGCCATCAATCAGTACTTCCTGCATGCGCGCATGTACAAAGACTGGGGACTCAAGAAGATTGCAGATCACGAGTACCACGAGTCAATTGATGAAATGAAACACGCAGATGTCCTGATCGAGCGCATCCTATTCCTGGAAGGCCTGCCCAATCTTCAGGATCTGGGGCGTCTCATGATCGGCGAAAACACCAAAGAAATGATCGAGTGTGACTTAAAGCTTGAGATGAAGGCCATCCCCGACCTGCGTGATGCAATTGCTTACTGTGAAGAGGTCAAAGACTACGTCAGCCGCGACATGCTGAACGAGATCCTTGAATCAGAAGAAGAGCACGTCGACTGGCTTGAAACCCAGCTGAGCCTCATCGATAAGATCGGCATCGAGCGTTACCAGCAGTCCCAGCTGGAAGAAGACGACGACTGATCAGTCTATCGCGTACTAAAAAAGCCCCGTCAGGTTCACCTGACGGGGCTTTTCTATGTTAGGAATGGCTCCGTGAGGAGCCGGGCTGACTGATCAGTACAGAGACAACCAGTCTGCCTTCAACATACCTTCACGGATACGCTGAGGGTGGTTACCCACATCAATGCGCTTGATCTCTTCACGAGTCGCGTAGTTGATAACAGATACCTGATCAGTCTCACTCCAGGAGATCAGACAGTTCTCACCACTGCGGTCAGATACTGCCCAGTAGGCCTTCTTACCCAGACCTTCCAGAATGGTGTACTCGAACGTTTCGCGGTCAACGATCGCCGCGTAGTCATCCATGGTGCCAGCTACACAAAGAGCCGAATCATCTGCACTCATCGCAAGTCCGTGATGCGCAGAATCATTCACGTAGTAAACCTTAGGCAGGTAAGGAACCATATTCGGTAGCTCCGCCAGACGCGTGATGGTTTCCGTCTCCATATCAAACTCAACCAGGCCATGCAGGAACGACAACTGGAAATAGAAGAAGCGATAATCGCTGGTGTGTGCCATCGGGCGAATCGACGGGCTCAGATCACCGAGGCCAGCCTCTTCCAGCTTCGCCTTAATGTCGATATCTTTAACGATCTGTTCGGCTTCTGTGTCGTACACGATGAACTTACGCTCACCACGCGTAGTATCGCGCAGAACCTTGCCATCAAACGGCATAAACACGAAACCAATACTCGAGTGGTAAATATACTTACCATCATCCGAATAGAGGTTTTCGTGCGGTGAATTGCCGGTGGGGAAGCGACCTTCTTCTTCACCCGTATACACATTCAAAAGATGAACAACACTCCCCGTAGACGCCGATACCGCTACCTGAGTACCATCTGGAGACAGCGCCATGTGGTCGGAGCGAACACCATCAACTTCGAAACGCCAGACGATTTCACCGTTGTCCAGATCCAGAGCGACGACATCAGCAAAGCTTGGACGCGATACGATCAGCAGCTCACCATCGTTAGTGCTATACATGTCATCCACGTATTGGTCGTTACCTTCACCAATAAGCTGACGGATACCGAGAAATACCGTGTAGCGCCAGAAGTCAGCTTTGATTTCCTCCATACGCTCTTCGTAATCAGGAATCCCGTTAACGCGGCCCAGGATTTCGTAGTTGTCGCCATCGATTACATCGATGGTACCGTCCCAGTTATTACCTACGAAAATAGCCGGACGTAAACCATCAGAGTAGTCAGGCTGATCAACAACGACCTCTTCTTCCTCTTCAGCAGGAGGCGAAGGAAAGAGCCAGTCGAACCAACCAGCCGACGCTGGTGCAGAGAATACGGCCGCCGCTGACGCAAACGCCAGTGTCAGGCCTGTTTTACGGAAGTTCATAGTAACCCCAGATATTTATCATTATTTTTATGGTGTGTTTTCACACAGATCAATGATGCTACTTCCTTCGCTTGCAGACCTTCAACCGGTTGGCCAGATATGACGTATCCCTTGTCTACTCTGGCGTGAATAGAGGCGTTAACCAATGAAAATCCCCCCTGTTACCCGTCACCTCAAACATTGCCCCGATATTGCGCACATGCACCACAAGGTTACATCAGCAGCCCCAGATAGACGTTTGAACTGTTTTGGGGCCTAAACAGATTCCGCTGCTTTGATTTAATTCTTCTTTAGCTTCTGAAGTACAAGCGATTGAAAACTAATATTTTTTTAAATTCAGATTTCAAAAGATAAAAAATTTAGCCCCCTAAACAGTTAAAAAAGTGGCCTGCACGTTGCAGTGAAGAATTTACGGCATTGAAAAAAATCAGCCGATAATTCGCTGACAGAGTACAAGAGTGCTCTCTCATGACAGGCAGGAGACTTTATGTCTGACCACTGGCAAGAGACATTAAGCTTCGCGAAAAATATTCGTCGCGAACTGCATCAGCGCCCGGAGTTAAGCTGGGAAGAGCATGCGACAGCAGAAAAAATCCGCACCGTCCTCACTGACCTTGGAATACGTTGGAAAAAATGCGCAACAACCGGCACGGTAGCCGTACTGAATGAACAGGGTTCAACCCCTGCCATTGCGTTGCGCGCTGATATCGATGCACTGCCCATCAATGAAGACACCGACGCCGACTGGTCATCGACCAGTTCAGGCTGTATGCACGCCTGTGGTCACGACGGCCATACCGCTGTTCTGTTGGCCACAGCTCGCTGGTTAAAACTGCACGAGAGCGAACTATCCCGTCAGGTTATCCTGTTATTTCAACCCGCCGAAGAAGGCGGTCATGGTGCCCGTGAGATGATTCGCGAGGGCGCACTCGAAGGCGTCAGCGAAATCTATGGCTGGCACAACTGGCCCGCATTTCCTTATGGCTCCATGGCCTGCCCTGATGAACTGGTCATGTGCGGTAACGGTACGTTTGATATCCATTTATCAGGGAAAGGTGGACACGCCAGTCAACCGGAAGTCTGCAACGATGTGGTATTAGCCGGCTCTGCCATCGTGGTCGCCATGCAGCAAGTGGTCAGCCGCCGCTTACCGCCCCAGGCAAACGCCGTCGTCAGCATTACCCAGTTTAACGCCGGTAGCGCCCCTACGGTATTGGCTGACAGTGCGACCATCGCTGGCAGCATCCGTGTGCCTGACGAAGCAACCCGTGAACTGATCAATCAGTCGATAACGATGACCGCAGAAAATACGGCAGCGGCCTATGGTGTTGAGTGCCAGGTAACACATCACGGGCGCTACCAGGCCACTATTAATCATCCGGCACAGGCACAGGCAGCACGCGCTGCCTGGACTGAACTTTATGGCGACAAAGCGCTTGATCATGGCCGACCGATGCCGGTCATGGCCTCAGAAGATTTCAGCTACTATCTACGGGAAATTCCCGGTGCATTTGCACTGATCGGCAGCGACGATGGTCGCCGTAACCCTTACCCATGCCATAGCCCACATTACGACTTCAACGACCGACTGATCGAAGATGTTTGTCGTTGGTTCTGTCGTTTAACTGGGATGCGCACTCCCCCCTGAGGTCCAATCCACTCCGATAACAACATTTATTAACGAGAGGATCAGACTCATGACTATTTTTGAGCAGCGCGAATCAAATGTGCGCGGCTACAGCCGCGTTTACCCTGTTACTTTTACGACCGCTAAAAACGCACGCCAGACCGATGATACTGGCAAGGAATATATCGACTTCTTTGCTGGCGCAGGTGTGCTGAATTTTGGCCACAATAACGAAGCCATGATTAACGCCATGATCGACTATATGAAAAACGACGGCGTACTTCATAGTCTGGACATGCAGACCAGCGCAAAAGCTGAGTTTATGCAGACCTTCACGGATCTGATTCTTGAGCCGCGCAATATGTCGCACCGCATACAGTTTATGGGGCCAACCGGAACCAATGCGGTAGAAGCTGCGATGAAAATCGCCCGACGTGCCACCGGCAGAACCGAAATTCTGGCCTTCAGCCAGGGTTTCCACGGCATGACGCTGGGATCGCTGGCTGCTACAGCAAACGAGTATTTCCGTAACGCCTCTGGCGTACCACTCAATCACGTCCGCCACGAAGCCTTTGGCTGCGAAGTTCCCTGCAGTGGTTGTAACCAGGGATGTGGCCTTGAAGCTCTCGATCACCTTCGTGCGCGTTATCTCAATACCTCAAGCGGCATGGCCAAGCCTGCGGCCATCTTACTGGAAACCATTCAGGCGGAAGGTGGTGTGAATGTCGCCGGAAAAGAGTGGATGAAAGGTGTCGCCGCCCTCGCAAAAGAGCTCGGTGCGGTTCTGATTATTGACGATATTCAGGTCGGCTGCGGTCGTACAGGTAATTACTTCAGCTTCGATGATTTGGGCGTGATGCCGGATATCGTCTGCATGGCAAAAGGGGTCGGTGGTATCGGTACGCCGATGGCGATGAACCTTGTCCACCCTGAATTGGATAAGCACTGGTCGCCGGGTGAGCACACAGGGACTTTCCGAGGCCAGAACCTCTCCTTCGTTGCGGGTAAGGTTGCCCTCGATTATTTCCGGGATGACGACTTCATGAAGGAAGTAAAAGATAAATCAGTATTGGTTGATCAATACCTGCAGCCACTGCTCCACGCGGATAAAAGTCTGCAATTACGTGGCAAAGGCATGATCTTCGGGTTGGACATGGGTTCCGGTGAGCGCAGTGCTGCCGTGGTTCAGGAATGCTTTAAAAAAGGATTAATCATTGCGGCCTGCGGAACGGGAGGCAAAGTCCTGAAAATTATCCCACCGCTGACCATCCCAAAATCTGACTTAATTGCAGGCCTGGAAATTCTGACTGAATCTGTCCGCAGCGTTATGGAGAAAGCCGCATGATTGAACGTGATGATATGACTTTCCCGCACGAAGAGTACGTGCGCCGGATCGAAGAGCTGCGCCAGCGGATTCAGGAACGACACCTGGATGCCGTCGTTATTTCTGACCCTGAAAATATCATGTACCTGACGGACTACCAGACCACAGGGTACAGCTTTTTTCAGGCCCTGGTAGTACCGCTCGAAAAAGAACCTTTCATGATTACGCGCGCACTCGAAGAATCGAACGTTATTGCCCGAACCTGGGTGGAGGTCACACGACCGTACCCGGATACGGGTGATGCCATTCAGATGCTGGTCGATGCATTGCGCGAATTTGGGCTCGCAAATAAGCGTATTGGCTATGAGCGTAACAGTTACTTTTTCCCGGCTTACCATCAGGATGTCATTCACACATCACTTAAAGATGGAAAGCTCCTCGACTGCTTTGGCATTGTTGAAGAAGGACGGGTGTGTAAATCACGGGCCGAAATCGAAATCATGAAACGAGCGGCCGTCGCTACCGAAGCCGGCATGGTCGCAGGTATCGAAGCCTGTCATGCCGGTGCCACCGAGAATGAAGTCGGTGCTGCCATCAGCGCAGCCATGTTCTGCGCCGGTGGTGAATTTCCCTCGGTCATGCCTTACGTGACGTCCGGCCCCCGTACCATGATCGGTCATGCGACCTGGGAAGGTCGTGTTATTCAGCCCGATGAGCATGTATTTCTTGAAGTGGGTGGCTGCTACCGCCGTTACCACACGGCCATGATGCGTACCGTCATGCTGGGTAATATGCCCGACTCTATGTACCAGGCACAGGAGACCATGAAAAAGGCGCTAGATGCCGTGCACAACATCGTTCAACCCGGCATGACAGTGTCGGACGTTGATAACCTGGTGCGCAATATTATTTCAGATAATACCGTGGGGGCCCGCCTGATAACCCGCTCAGGCTATTCAATTGGTATTGCCTTCCCACCAAGCTGGGATGAAGGCTATATCGTCAGCCTGAAGCAAGGTGACGGTACTGTGCTTAAAGAAGGTATGACCTTCCACCTGATCCCGTGGATGTGGGGCGTAGATGGCGATAAAACCTGCGGTATTTCAGACACCATTCACGTCACAGAAGACGGTTGCGAATCTTTCTTCTCGCTGGACCGGGATTTTACTGTAAAGCCTGAAGAAACACACAAAAATGCAGCCATTGATCTTGGTACTGCCCGATCAAAAAAAGGAGAAAAAAGTAAGTCATCCACCGGTGAAAATAGCAAAGAAGTAGCCAGTAAAAGCGACGCGACAGCCTAAGGAGGAATGACCATGCTTAATCCAATTAATCCTACAACCGGCACTGCCCTGCCTGAAGTTGAAACACTGACACTGGCAGAAGCCGAAGACACGGTCGGACAAGCTGTTGCAGCAGCTCCAGCCTGGGCGGCGATGAGCTACAGCGAGCGGGCAAAGTGCCTGATCAATATTGCCGCCGAGATGCGCGAGTCAAAAGAAGAGCTGGCGCAACTGATGGCAAAAGAAATGGGCAAGCCGTTGCGCGAAGGTCTGGGCGAAGTGGAAAAATCTGCTTTCTGCGCGGAATATTACGCCGATAATGGAGAAGCCTTTCTGGAGCCGGAGACACTGGCATCCGACGCCACCGACAGTTACGTCTGCCACCAGCCACTGGGCACCGTGTTAGGGATTCTTCCATGGAACGCACCAGTCTGGCTGGCCCTGCGTTTTCTGGCGCCGGCGTTAATGGCGGGCAACACCTGCGTGATGAAACCCGACCCAAACGTTCCTGAATCTGCCGCCTGTTTAACGCGAATTTTCCAGAAAAACCTGCCCGATGGCGTTATGCAGAATTTACCCATCACAACCGAACTCGTGGGTGATGCCATCGACCATCCGGGCATTAAAGCCGTTTCATTTACTGGCTCAAGTGGCGCCGGTCAGAAAGTCGCAGCACGCGCTGCTGCCGGGCTGAAACCCGCCGTTCTTGAACTGGGTGGTTCAGACCCCTGCATTGTTCTTAACGATGCTGATGTTCAGAAGGCCTGTGACGTCATCACACTGTCACGCATGATTAATGCGGGCCAGTCGTGCATCGCAGCGAAGCGTGTCATCGTTGAAGCTGGCGTTTACGACGACGTCTGCCGCGAATTAACCGAACGTTTTGACGCACTCGAACTGGGAGATCCCTCGCAGGAAAACCAATGTATTGGCCCTATAGCGCGCGAAGACTTACGCGACAAATTGCACAGTCAGGTGATGCGCTCCATTCAGGATGGCGCTGAGTGCTTAACGGGCGGCGAGAAACCAGATATGCCGGGCTTCTTCTATCCACCGACTCTTCTGGCTGGCGTCACTTCTGAGATGGCAGTCTTCCGGGAAGAAACTTTCGGCCCTGTCCTGGCCGTCTGCAAAGCAGCGAACCTCGATGAAGCACTGGTCATTGCCAACGATACCGAATATGGCCTTGGGTCCAGTATCTGGACCGGCAGTGATACCAGCGCACAAAGAGCCGCTCGCGAATTAAACGCAGGCCAGGTAGCCATCAATGGGATCGTCAAAACCGATCCCCGACTTCCTAGTGGAGGTATAGGTAAATCCGGTTACGGACGTGAACTGGGGCCTCACGGTATTCGCGAGTTCGTGAATATCAAACAGATATGGGCAGCCTGAGCGCTGCTCCCACCAGATTCAGCTCATTGACATCGATGTGTTGTTTTCCGTCACTGCTGAGCAGCCATTTATGGCGTGGATACCATAACTGAGCCTACAGGGATGTATTCACGGCGAGTTGTGAAGCAGTGATGGGAAACAAGTTATAAATCACATTGTAGACAGATCACTGGATTGCATCCCGTGACACGACACAAGTACTTCCATGTAGTCTCGAATGCAGCATCCCTGCTGCATACGGTCACGCGACGCTTCCCTGCGATCTTTTATACACCGCGACATCCGCATAAAGGTATGTTGTTTTCCGTCGCTGCTGAGCAACCGTTTATGGCACGGATGCCATAACCGAGCCTACATGGATGTATTTACGGCGAGTTATAAAGCAGTGATGGGAAACAATATAAACATCGCAATCAAGCCAGATCACTGAAATGTGTCTCATGACACGACACGAGTACTTCCCTGTAGTCTCGAATGCAGCATCCCTGCTGCATACGGTCACGAGACGCCTTCCAGAGATCTCTGGTACACCGCGACATCCGCGCAGGGTTATCTTATTTTCCATTTCTGCTGAGCAACCGTTTATGGCATGGATGCCATAACCGAGCCTACATGGATGTGTTCACGGCGAGTTGCGAAGCAGTGACGGAAAACAGTTGTCATGCGACAACCGTCAGGTCAGCACTGCCACGCCCATTCTTACGGGCACTGTCGGCTACCTCGTCGAGGAAGTCCTGACCCCAGTGAGCAATATCGTAGTAACTGACAACGTCATAGGCTTCATTCATGCGTGCCGCCGCATCGTCTGGATGCATCGATAATGCAAAGTAGCAGGTATCTGCCATTTCCGCCGGATCATGCGGGTTACACAATACCGCACCTTTAACTTCGGCAGCGGCACCGGCAAATTCAGACAGCACCAACACGCCCTTGCCTTCAGTTTTACCCTGGGTCGCCACATATTCTTTCGCGACCAGATTCAGACCATCACGAAGTGGCGTAATCCACATTACATCGGCCATTGCGTAGTAGGCCACCAGCTCTTCGAACGGAACAGCACGGAAGAAGAACTGAACGGGCGTCCAACCGACATGCGCATAGCGGCCATTAATTCGACCCACTGCCTGTTCAATCTCATTCTGTAATTCGTTATACACGGTCATTTCTTTCGCTGCCGGTACGCAAACGGTCACCAGAGTGACTTTACCGTGAAGCTCTGGGTGATCTTCGAGTAAGCGCTCAAACGCTTCAAGCTTCGCCGGTATGCCCTTGGTGTAATCCAGGCGTTCGACAGAGAGAACCAATTTAATTCCGTGTAGTTCTTCACGCAGTTCTTTCATGCGATTCTGAATTTCAGGTTTTTCTAACGCGCTATCCACGCGTTTCAGATCCAGCCCAACGGGATGCGCCCCCAGACGAATCGTACGATCATTGACTTTAATTTCTGTGGTCATTTCATCCAGACCTACGGCACAACCATAAGTCAGGAAACGTGGAGCACAGCCTGATTTTTCCGTCACTTCAAACGGCATGACACCTTTTGCCACATCAATAAAGTTTTCTGACTGACGTGGAATGTGGAAGCCAATGTAATCGCACTGCAACAGACTACCGACAATTTCCTTTCTCCATGGCAGTACGTTAAAGACGTCAGCCGAGGGGAAGTATGTATGGTGGAAAAAGGCGATATTTAAATCCGGGCGAATTTCGCGCAGATACGCTGGTACCATCCAGAGGTTGTAGTCATGCAGCCAGACAGTAGCCCCTTCTGCAGCTTCTTTTGCCGTCTGCTCAGCGAACTTACGGTTTACCTCACAGAACACATTCCAGTGATCTTCAACGAAGGTCGCACGCTCCCAGAAGGTATGCAGGGTTGGCCAGAAAGCTTCTTTGGAGAAGCGCTTATAAAAAATGTCGACTTCTTCTTTCGTCAGCCCAACACGCGCCGCAACTAAATTCGGATACTGCTCTTTGTCGACTTCGGTATGAACTTCAAACTCTTTCAAAGACGGATCGGTAATAGACCAGGCGACCCAGGCGCCTTTTCTTCCGTCTTTAAAGAAACTGGCAAGCGTCGGGATAATGCCATTCGGTGAGCGGTGATTACGGCGTTTCATTTCGCCATCTTCGATATATTCTTCGTAGGGTAGGCGGTGGTAAACAATCACCAGATCTGAGGCACCTGGCTCTATGTCATCGCGCCCTTCGGCATCAATCCCCTCAACACCTAAGAAGCCAAAATGACTGATAGCCTCAAGGATACCGCCAGCTCCCGGTGCAGAGGCATGATAAACACGAGCACGGCCTTCGGTAGCTTCCAGCAAACCTTTTTCAGACTCGCCGACACATACACCAATGAAATCGTATTCATACATCGACAGATCATTCAGGGTATCACCTGCGACCATGACATCGGCTTTATCCAGCTTCAGGTGCTCGACCAGTGCCGTCAGCGTCGAGCCTTTATTCACATTGCGCGGTAAAAAGTCGAGATACAAATCTGCGGAATAAAGCACATCGCAATTCAGTGATTCGCCGATTTTCTCCAGTTCTTCTCGATGCTTTTCCATTACGTCTGGCGCGACAAAATAAGAGCAACGACGTTCTTGAGGTACATCCTGACGCACCAGACCTTCAATATGCTCAACGGCCGCATGAATGGTGTATTCGCCCGGCCACTTATCATCAATGCGGCCCTGAACTTCCACCACCGGATGAAGGTTCTCGCCATCAACGACGGTACAGCCCACGTCACAGATAATGTATTCCGGTTGTGGAATAGTCGGGTCTGCCAACAATGGCATCACCGATTCCAGCCCCCGGCCAGTCACAAAAATAAGGTCAATATCGGGATGCGCAGCAATCAGTTGATAAAGCTGCTGACGTTGCTCCTGCGAGCCACCAAGAAAGGTTCCATCAAGATCTGTTGCAAGTAGCATAATTATCTCCGCTGTCCGCACCGCTCTCATTTCAATCAGCGATGATCTGCCGACTGCAGTGCGGGTTAATTAATAACCAGTATGCGACCGCGATTGTGAGATGCTCCGGAGTACCGCCGGGTCAGGGCGACTGGTATCACCGGGCGATTGTAGAAGTACAATCAGTAACAGCCGGAGCTTTTCAGCTTTGAGCTGCCTGAGACGGAGGTGGTTCCCTATCCTCCTCATGAATGTCTGATTCCTCACTTGTTCCCTGTGTTACATCTGGAGTCAGATCTGGCGATTGCTCACTGTCATCCGGATGCATTTCCAGAGCAGTAGGCGTCGTTCTTACCATAGGTACGAACTGAGCTGGTTCACCTGTCGTCTCGTCCTTCTGTCGTTGATGCATTTTCCATACCGCCACCAGGAACAGAGTGCCCTGAACTGCGGCAAAGTACACAGGCAGTGCACTTGCGCCGGTCATGGACATCAATTGCCCACTCAGTGCTGGTCCAATAGCTGCACCAATACCGTGCACCAAGAGTAACGCACTGCCCCCCGGAAGAATGTCCCCGCTTTCCAGATGGTCAATCAAATGAGCAACGGCCACGGGGTACACTGCAAAAGCCAACCCGCCGTACAAAGCGATAGCGCCATAAAGAAATTCCACCGAGGCAAACGACGCCGGGATAATCAGCAACGCAGACACAGCAGCTACGCCAACAATCCCCGCCAGTACACGGCGACGATCAAACCTGTCGGACAGGCGCCCCACCGGATATTGCAGTAGAGCACCACCGATGATGCCCGCTGTAACGAAGGTCGCTACCTCTGACGTGGGCAACCCAATCCGTGAGGCATAGAGCGCACTCATCCCCCAGAATGCCCCCATCGCCAGCCCCGAGAGAAACGCGGCACTGATCGCCAGAGGTGCAATGCGCCAAAGAAAACGTATGCCCAGGCGTTTAACCTGCTGGACTTCTGGAGGGCCAAAGCGTGTACCTGTGACAGGCACCAGAGACAGCGTCACCAATACCGATGCCAGTGCGAAAAGCAGATAACTGGACGCCGGCGCCAGCGACATAAACTGCTGAGAAACAGCTAATGCCCCGAGGTTCACCACCATATAGACGGCAAACACCTGTCCGCGGTTCTGCGGCGGTGTGGTTGCATTCAGCCAGCTCTCAATCACAGTGTAGAGAATCACCAGCGCTGTTCCGGTCAGGATTCTCAGCCCACCCCAGGCCCAGGGTGTGGCAAACGCATCATGGAGAAGTACAGATACAGAACCCACGGCTGCACACATCGCAAAGGTACGGATATGCCCCACTCGCCGGATCAGTGGCAGCGCGAGAAAGGTGCCCACAAAAAAGCCGACGAAGTAACCCGACATGATCAAACCCATGGCCTGATCACTGAAGGATTCTTCGCTGCCCCGCACTGCCAGCAAGGTGTTGAGCAGGCCGCTGCCGAGAAGCAACAGGCTTACTCCAGCCAGCAATGAAAGAACCGGTCGGAGTTGTTTAAGCATGCGATACCTTAACGAATAATTTCTGATCCAGAGAGATCAGCAGGTGACAGACACTTCTTCCAGTGTCTCCGTATCAAGATAGCTTAATACTGCAGTATTAAAGTTAAGATCTACAAAAACCTCACAGTAGTATTCACCGTGACGCCACGCCATATGAACGCTGCTGTCATTACTTGAATGCAGCTCAAATCGGCCATCAAATGCCGGATAGTTAGAGCGGAATTCCATCAGCTTCAGTAAGCGTTTAACGACCGGGCTGGTGAGTGATTCTTTCGCTTCTTCGAGACTGTAATAATGACGATTAATATCACGTAGCTCGCCAGTTTCTTCCATCAGCTCTTCATCATTAACACCGGCCAGCAAGCCAACGTAGTAGACCTGGGGAATACCCGGCGTAAAGAACTGAATCGCCCGCGCTGCAATGTAGGCGTCGTCGTTCTGCATCAGTGCGTCATAGAAAGTACAGGTAATCTGGTAAATCGCCCCAACACTGTGAATATTCGCGGCTGACTTACGCATAATCGGATCGGCACTGCGCTGCTGCAGGTTATCGATCAAAGCAGCAATTTTCTCTTCCGGCAGCACACCTTCAACATCCGGAATACAGATACCATCGTGGGTATCCAGCACGGTCACCATATTGCGCGGACACATACGTAGCCAGTGCTTGAGATAGACGCTGTTGGCATCAAGCAGCGAGAAGAGCACCAGAGGAGGCAGAGCAAAGCCGTAAGGATGCATATCGCGCCGACTGATCGCGTATTGATAGCTGCTGTGGTCATGGACTTCGGGTAAACAGCGCGCTCCGTGTTTCTGCGCAACGGAGTTCACCCAATCGAGATTACGGTAAACATCAGGCTCTACCAGAAAGCAGGTACTACCCACGCGTTTAGTCGTGTAGCCAAAGGCATCGAGACGAAAGAGTTTTACACCTTTTGAAGCGAGAAAACCGATGTAATCTTCCATCAGTTCATAAGTAGCATCCGCCTCATAATTAAGATCGATCTGTTGCTCGGTGAAAGTACACCAGACACGCTCTGTTGAGCCGTCCGCAAAGGTGACCTCACGGAAGGGTTCTTTCTCTTTGCGAATATGAATTTTCGCCATGTCATCCGGTGAAAATTCGCCCATTTTATCGACGCGGACAAATAGCTCAGAGTACTTCGACTCGTCTTTCTTCTGCAGAAAGTCTTTAAATTCTTCCGATTCGTCAGAGATGTGATTCACTGTCAGGTCTGCGCAGATATCGAACTGTGCTGCGATCCGCTCAATGTCTGCCCAGCCGCCATACGCCGGATCAACCTCTTTGTGCGTTAACGGTGAAAAGCCAGCATCGGCATTCGACGGGTAAAACGGCAGTATGTGGACGCCACCCACCGCAGTGCTCAGGTATTGTTCCATGAAGCCCGCGAGGTCTTTCAGGTCTTTACCTATGCGGTCTGGATAGGCAATTAGTTGTACGGCATTTTTCAACGACATAGTGTCCTCCTCTCATTTCACCCTAACGCATGACACAGAGTATTCACCCCTCTATGGCCGATTACGCCCGACGTTCTGGTCATTCTTAAGATGGGGGGAGCTGATCAAGGTTCCTGACACTCTCCAACGCATGACAATGGGTGCGGAAACCCGCTTCAGAAGCGTGCCTCAGGGCCAGTCGTCAAAGCCTGACAAAGTCTCTATCCAATTGACCCGTATAGGGTTTTCGGGTATTTTCGCGAGCGAATGAAAAGACATATGTTATGTAGAGCCAGTGCAGACACGATACTGGCCCAGGCCTGATTTTCAGGTCTATTCTCTTCATACAGACGAGCAGGTTCAGACGGATATCCCGTTCTGTATCGGATCAGAAGCTGGCTAATAAGGACACCCCTTGCTCCCGGTCTTCTGCCTGCATTGAAAGAGTATCTGAATTAAAGGCGATTCCCGAATGACGACAGAAAAGGTCGACGTACTGCTGGTTGGCGGCGGTGCAATGAGCGCAACCCTGGGCACACTGCTACGCAGACTGGACCCATCCCTTCAAATTACCCTGGTTGAACGCCTCGACCACGTAGCACACGAAAGTACAGACGGCTGGAACAACGCTGGCACCGGACACGCTGGGTACTGTGAACTCAACTACACGCCACAAACCGCCGATGGCGATGTCGAAATCGACCGGGCACTGTCGATCAACGCAAACTTTGAAATTTCACTTCAGCTCTGGAGCTATCTGGTACGCGAAGGCGGCCTGCCCGAGCCAAAGAACTTTATCAATACAACGCCACACCTCAGCTTTGTCTGGGGAGAGGAGAACGTTGAGTTCCTGCGTCGCCGCCATGAAAAGCTGAGCGCTCACCATCTGTTCAAAGAGATGGAGTACTCCGAAGATCCAGCTGTACTGGAACAATGGATGCCGCTCGTTATGAAGGATCGCGATCCTTCGGAAAAAGTTGCTGCAACCCGCATTGCCCACGGCACGGATGTCGACTTCGGTTCACTGGCCCGTAACATGGTCAAGAACCTCCAGAACGACGACAACTTCACTCTTTGCCTGAATCATGAAGTCAACGATTTTGACCATTCTAAAGACGGAAGCTGGCACGTTCGCGTGAAAGACCGCAAGTCAGGCAAATCGAAAACCATTCAGGCTAACTTCGTCTTCCTCGGCGCCGGTGGTGGTGCTCTTCCACTCCTGCAGGCTTCAGGTATCGACGAGGCTGATGGCTATGGTGGTTTCCCAGTATCGGGGCAGTGGCTGGTCTGCAAAGACCCTGAGATCGTTGCTCAGCACAGCGCTAAGGTGTACGGCAAGGCTGCGATTGGTGCGCCACCTATGTCAGTACCTCACCTGGATACACGCATTATCAACGGTGAGCCGGCCCTGCTGTTTGGCCCATTCGCCGGCTTCACAATGAAGTTCCTGAAGTCTGGCTCTAAGTTTGACCTGCTTAAATCTGTCAGCGTCAGCAACCTGATGCCTATGATGGATGTAGGTTTTAACAATATGGACCTGACCAAGTATCTGATCAGCGAAGTTCGCCAGTCACATAAAGAGCGCGTTGGTACTCTGCGCGGTTACTACCCAGCTTGCAAAGCCGGCGACTGGACACTGGCCCGTGCCGGTCAACGCGTTCAGATCATCAAGAAAGACGCCAGCGGTCGAGGTAAACTTGAGTTCGGTACCGAACTCGTTGCAGCCAAAGACGGCTCTCTGGCCGCTCTTCTTGGCGCATCTCCGGGCGCATCCGTCGCAGTACAGGCGATGATCGAAGTGCTGGAGCGTTGCTTCCCTGAGAAGATGGCATCAGGCTGGGATAAGCGTCTGAAGGAAATGATTCCTTCTTACGGCGAGTCCCTGAAAAACGATGCAGAACTCCTTGGTCGTATCCGTTCAGAAGTGCTAAGCACTCTGAAGATCGGCGAGTAAACGCCCGCATAACTGAAAAAGCCAGGCGCCTGCCTGGCTTTTTTGTTTCCGCTACCCCGTCGAAATAACTGATCAGCCCTGATATTGGTCGACGCCCCTACTCGCCTTCTTTCGCGGCACGCTGGGACTCTTCAACGTCACGCTCGGCGTCCTTTCGGGATACCGCTCTGGTCTCCTGCTTGATCACACCACCAAACTGCAATACAAGAAAGTTAATCAACGACAGGGTAATCGCAATTTCGTAATAGCTGTACGCCACGGAGACACCAATCGCTCCAGTGTTCCAGATACTCGCAGCCGTTGCTGTACCTGACACATTACTGCCGTTCTTAAGTATTGCACCACCACCAATAAAACCTATCCCGGTAATCAGCCCATACATCACCCGTGCCTCAGCATCGGAACCGTTGTAAACCTGCATCGCCAGCAACATATACCCACAGGACGCCACAGACACCAGAGGAAACGTGCGCAGGCCAACACCTTTGCTTCTGAGTTCACGGTTTACAGCGACCGGTACGGCCAGTAAGAAGGCAATCCCAAGGTGCACAAAGTGATTTAACATTTGTGTCCATTCAAGCTCTGTCATGTAACTACTCCATTAATCTCTCACCATTGAGAGCGCAAAGCACACTACGAGGTTCCTCTGAGTAGCTACTGGACCGTACTGAGTACAAACAACAGGCAAAAAAAACGGCACCTTAAAAGGTGCCGTTTTTTAAACTGCAGGGTTGTGAGTCTTATCCGAAGAACGAGATCATCACACCTGCCGCAACTGCTGAACCGATAACACCCGCAACGTTCGGGCCCATCGCATGCATCAGCAGGAAGTTCTGGCCATTGGCTTCCAGACCCACTTTGTTCGACACTCGTGCCGCCATAGGTACAGCAGAAACACCTGCAGAACCGATGAGTGGGTTGATTGGATCTTTGGACAAAGCATTCATGATCTTAGCCATCAGAACACCTGCCGCAGTACCTACCATGAACGCAACCAGACCCAGAACGATAATCGCCAGAGTGCTGCCATTCAGGAAGGCGTCAGAGCTCATTTTGTAGCCTACTGACAGACCCAGGAAGATGGTCACGATGTTGATCAGTGCGTTCTGTGCGGTATCGCTCAGACGCTCAACAACACCAGATTCTTTCATCAGGTTACCGAAGCAGAACATCCCCAGCAGCGGTGCTGCTGAAGGCAGCAACAGTGCAACCAGAATCAGTACCGCGATCGGGAAGACGATTTTCTCGCCTTTTGTCACCGTACGCAGCTGTTCCATCTGGATCTTACGCTCAGCTTCTGTGGTCAGAGCCTTCATAATCGGAGGCTGAATCAGAGGAACCAGCGCCATGTATGAGTACGCAGCAACCGCAATCGCACCGAGCAGCTCAGGAGCCAGCTTAGATGCAATAAAGATCGAGGTTGGGCCATCTGCACCACCGATAATACCGATCGCAGCGGCCTGCTGAACGGTAAAGTCCATCAGACCAGCGTCGGTCAGGAGCACCGCCCCAGCAACGGTACCAAAGATACCAAACTGAGCAGCAGCACCGAGCAGCAGTGTTTTCGGGTTAGCCAGAAGCGGACCAAAGTCAGTCATTGCGCCAACACCCATGAAAATCAACAGAGGCGCAACGCCGCTGGCGATTGTCACACTGTAGAAGGTGTAGAGCATACCATTTTCAAAACCAGCTTCTTTACCCAACAGGAGCGCCTTCTTGTACAGCGCTGATTCTGCGCTGTGATACGCATCCAGTATATTGTGCACAGTCGCATCAGCCGCCAGACCGAACAGGTCTCGGAACTGAGCAAGCAATGCAGGATCAGCAGAACGGATTGCACCTTCAGCCGCAGACCAACCCAGGCCAGCACTCGGGATGTTTACCATCAGAGTACCAACTGCGATTGGCAGCAGCAGAAGCGGTTCAAAACCTTTCTTGATGGCCAGGTACAGCATACCGAAGCCAACCAGCATCATGAACGCCTGACCACCCTCAATGTGGGCGATACCAGTGTCATTCCAGAGGCGGAGTAAACTTTCCATCAGTCAGCTCCCATTAACCCAGTGTGTAGAGGGTGTCACCCACTTTCACAGCAGCACCTTCGGTGGCTGTCACACTGCCGACGGTACCCGCGCGAGGTGCTCGCACTTCAGTTTCCATCTTCATGGCTTCAAGGATGATAACGACATCACCTTCATTCACAGCCTGGCCTGGCTGAACCAGTACTTTCCAGACGTTACCAGCCAGTGGAGCAGAGATAGGGTCACCACCGCCCGCAGCAACTGGAGAAGACGTCGCAGCACCAGCGTTACCTGAGTCACCACCGAACGACATCGGCGCGCCATTCACTGGAGCCAGGTCGGTCACGTCACCGCCGTCGTCAACTTTAACAACGTACTCGTTGCCATCAACAGTCACAGTGAAGGTGTCTTCATCAGCGCCTTTTGGAGCTGGCTCAAACGCGTCTGGGTTATTGCGGTTCTCAAGGAACTTAGGCGCAATCTGAGGGAACATAGCGTAGGTCAGTGCATCGTCGATCTTGTCGGCAGACAGCTCGATACCTTTCTCTGCTGCAAGCTTATCGACATCAGCGATCACTTTATCGAGTTCGTTTTCGATCAGATCAGCCGGACGACAGGTGATGGCTTCTTTGCCATCCAGAACACGAGCCTGAAGCTCAGCGTTCATTGCCGCAGGAGCCGCACCGTATTCGCCTTTCAGGATACCCTGAGTCTCTTTCGAGATAGACTTATAACGCTCGCCTGTCAGAACGTTGAGTACTGCCTGAGTACCAACAATCTGAGACGTTGGAGTCACCAGAGGGATATGCCCCAGGTCTTCACGAACGCGTGGGATTTCTTTCAGAACGTCGTCGAACTTGTCAGACGCACCCTGCTCGCGCAGCTGGTTTTCCATGTTGGTCAGCATGCCACCTGGCACCTGAGCAACGAGGATACGGCTGTCAGTGCCGCGCAGTGCGCCTTCAAACTTAGCGTACTTCTTACGGACGTCACGGAAGTAAGCAGCAATTTCTTCGATCAGCAACAGATCCAGCCCTGTGTCGCGATCCGTACCCGCCAATGCCGCAACAACAGATTCTGTTGCCGTGTGGCCGTAGGTCATCGACATAGAAGAGATCGCAGTATCAACGCGGTCAATACCCGCTTCGATCGCTTTCAGAATGGTCATGTCAGACATACCCGCTGTCGCGTGTGCGTGCAGCTGAACTTCAAGGTCAGTCTGTGACTTCAGACGAGATACCAGCTCGTAAGCCTGGTACGGCGTCAGGATGCCGGCCATATCTTTAATGGCGATGGAATCAGCACCCATATCTTCGATCTGTTTTGCCAGATCAATCCAGGAATCCAGAGTGTGGACCGGACTGGTGGTGTAAGACAGCGTACCCTGCGCATGCTTGCCTTGTTTCTTAACAGCTTTCAATGCTGTCTCAAGGTTGCGCGGGTCGTTCATTGCGTCGAACACACGGAAAACGTCTACGCCATTGGTAGCCGCACGCTCTACAAACTTTTCAACCACGTCGTCAGCGTAATGACGGTAGCCAAGCAGGTTCTGACCACGCAGCAGCATCTGATGCTTGGTCTTTGGCATTGCTTTCTTGAATTCGCGGATACGATCCCATGGATCTTCACCGAGGAAGCGGATGCAGGAGTCAAATGTTGCGCCGCCCCAGGACTCAAGTGACCAATAACCAACCTGGTCGAGTTTTTCAGCAATAGGGAGCATGTCATCGATACGCATGCGGGTCGCCAGAATAGACTGGTGAGCATCACGCAGGACGACGTCGGTAATACCTAATGGTTTCTTAGAATCGGTCATGGATGATGGCCTTTTCTTCCGTAAACGTTGTTAATTAACGTTGAGTTCTTCTTATATCGCGCCTTACTTTTGGCGGGCACGATGCTCTTTTACTGCCGCAGATAATACTTTTAACAACTGCGGATCCACCCCTGTGGTCTGTGGCGCTGGGGCTGGTTTAGCCGCTGGCACTTCTACCTCAGGAGCAATTTTGTTCACAATTCTGGACATGGCTCCAGTAACGAACACCAGCATTGTCAGAAAGACAAATACGACGCCCATACCGAAAATCATCAGCTCCAGACCTTGTGATACGATGCTTGGCTCAGCCATGCAGGCGCTCCTCAAATTGGTCTCTGTGGATCTCTCCGTATCCGTCTGGCAGACATAAAACGTCCTGCCACGGAGTCCGGCAAGCTGCGCTAGAGTACTTAACTTGACCAGCCAAAGCAACCGCCCAAAACGGCCACAGGCCGCTCATGCACTGGTCGGCGGTAGCATATGCGCTGACAGCTCGCGTATACTCGCGCGCCACTCAACAACACTTTCCCCGAGACAGATCAATGTTTACCGGAACCCTGCCTTTCACAGATACTCATCGCCCTTATATTGCTCTGGCGCCGATGGAAGGCCTGATGGATGGAACATTCCGGGAGCTGCTGACCGCCGTAGGCGGCATTGATCATTGCGTCACAGAGTTCATCCGTGTGACGCAACAAGTGTTTCCATCGAAAGTGTTCTACCGTCTCTGCCCCGAATTACACAACGGCGGGCGCACCCTCGCAGGCACACCAGTCCACGTCCAGCTGCTCGGCAGCGACCCTGAACTCATGGCAGGCAATGCTGCAAAAGCTGCTGAGCTGGGTGCCCTTGCCATTGACCTGAATTTTGGTTGCCCGGCAAAGACTGTCAACCGCAGCCAGGGCGGCGCTGTATTACTGCAATACCCGGACTTCCTGAATCGCATCGCCAGTGCGGTACGCGATGCAGTGCCAGCGCACATCCCTGTCAGTGCTAAAATGCGCCTGGGCTTTAAAGACAAGAGTCTTGCACTTGAGAATGCATCTGCACTCGCCTCGGGAGGGATTCAATGGTTAACGGTTCACGCCCGCACGAAAACAGAAGGCTATAAGCCACCGGCTTACTGGAAATGGATTGCCGACATCAAGCAAGTGGTTGATATTCCGGTACTCGCCAATGGTGAAATATGGACGCCTGAGCAGGCACAACAATGCCAACAGGAAAGTGAATCTGATCTTTTGATGATTGGACGGGGTCTGGTAGCCACGCCTGATCTGGCGCGGGTGATTAAAGAACCCGGCTATGAGCCCATGACATGGCAGCAACACCTTGGATTGCTGGAGAAACTATCAGAATCTCTGGAACACTTAACGGATAAGCAGCTCACGGACAGGCTGAAACAATGGCTGCACTATTTTTCGATGCATTCAGAGACGATTAAATCCGTCTTCGATACGGTAAAGCGCGAACGCTCGAGGGAAGCATTTTTTAACAAGATAAAACAAGCGTCCGGTTCAAGCCTGTAGCGGACTTTGCTTATCTGAATGCCAGTCTAACTGCCGCGCTAACTGACCTGCAGTGCAGGCCAGTTGGCAGGTCAGTTAACAGGATAGAAATCAGGAGTTCAGATCTGCCGTCAGATCATTCACACCGGCTTCTTTTAACAGTGAATCTACCAAAGGTGCCATGGCGCGATGCTTCAGGGCGCTATCGACCAAAGCCTCAGGTAAGCTTAGTCCGGCTTCTTTGTCTGCACTCAGAATACCTTTGTGGCCACCCTCGCCCAAACCACTGAGCCCATCGATTGATACGATCTTCATACCGTCGATATTCTCCAGAGGCTTGACGCTTTCACGGATAATCATTGGCAGACTCTCGTGCAGGCTCAATACACGCTTCAGTGCAATCTGTGCTTCGCTGAGGCTGTTCAGTGCCTCATTCATTGCACGCTGACCTTCTGCATCTACGATGTATTTCTCACGGTCAGCTTCAACCCGGACGCGAATCGCATCTGCTTCGGCCTGTGCCTGCAAGCGCAGCGCCTCGGCTTTGTCTTCGGCTGCAAATTTCTCAGCTTCGGCTGATACTTTCACACCCGTCGCCTGACGTTCAGCTTCTTTCTTGGCTTCGATCAGTTCGATCTCTTTTTCACGCTCGGCAATTTCTACCTGCTTCGCAGTCGTTACTTTCTCTTCGGCTTTTACTGCTTCTGAGCGGGCTACGTTAGCTTCCTGATCAGCCAGCGACTGCTCTTTCGATTTCTGAGCAACGGCAATGGCACGTTCCTGCTGAGCAATCTCCAGAGATTTCTGTTTCTCAATTTCGCGCTCTTCCAGTTGGCGTTCACGCTCAATTTCCTGCTCACGGAGGCGACGCTCTTTCTCAATTTCCAGCAGACGAGTGGTTTGCTCCGCTTCAATACGGGATTCATCGACCTCACGTTTTGCAATGATCTCAGCCTGCAATGCAGTACGCTCTTTGTCTGCTCTTTCTTTTGCGATATCCGCTTGCTGCTGTGCTTCGCGATTTTCAATTTCACGCTGCTGATCCATTTGTGCATAACGGACTTCACGCTGAATTTCGAGACGCTGGCGTTCGGCCTCCAGATTCTTGGTTTCAATCTGAACTCTGGTCTCCTGCTCTACATCGTTCACCTCCTTACGACGTGCTTCGATGGAGCGGGTCATTCTCGAAAGACCTTCGGCATCGAACACATTGTCCTGCTGGAAGAATTCACGCGGAGTCTGGTCCAGCCCTGTGAGCGATACCGACTCGAGCTCCAGACCATTCTTTAACAGGTCTTCACTCACGACCTGCTGCACTTTCTGAACGAACTGGCTGCGCTGCTCGTGCAGCTCGGCCATTTCCATTTCAGCCGCTACGGAGCGTAGAGCATCAACAAATTTACCCTCGATCATTTCTTTCAGAGCTTCAGGGTCAAGCGTGCGCGCACCCAGTGTCTGAGCGGCGTTTGCGATCGCATCATTCTCTGGCTTTACACGCAGATAGAATTCAGCCAGAACATCAACACGCATACGATCTTTAGTAATCAGTGCCTGCTGTTCCTTGCGGGATACAGCCAGGCGCAAGGTATTCATATTTACCGGAATCACTTCATGAAGTACCGGTAATACCATTGCCCCACCATTCAGAATTACTTTTTGTCCGCCCATACCAGTACGAACAAAAGACCGTTCTTTAGACGCTCGGGTATATAACCGGGAAAAAATAATACCGACCACCAGCAGCGCAACAAACAACACTACTGAAATAAAAATAATTGAACCAAGATTACTCATTTTTCTTCAATTCCTTATGAGGGATTCACTAATATTTATACCTGCCCCAGATTCGGGTTAGCAGGTTCTATCACTTTAAACGTCGCCCCAGCAGACTCGACCAGGAGTACTTTGTCGCCCTGTTTAAAAACAACGTCTTCCATTGGCTCGACCATGACGTAATGGGTAGTGCCGTGACGATCCTTAAAACGGGCTTCCGCCGGAGAATTCTGACGAGCTTCACCTATGGTGATGACCGCAACGCGACCCACAAAGGTGCTGGAGGAAATAGATTCCGTCTCGTCTTTGAAAACGACTTTAGCTAATACTCCATTGCATCCACGCACCATTGGTAGCGCAGCAACGACTGCCAGGGGCGAAGCAATTAATGCGGGTAACGTAAAGCCCAGGATACTTTCGAGAACTGACTGAAGAACCAACCCGGCAAGCCCAAAAGTAGCGAGAAAGATAACCAGAAGTACTAACGCAGGGACCTGCCCGAAACGAATCCAGCCAAGAAAACTGGTCAGTACCCCTCCCGAACTGATATTCCCGTCAATATCAAACTCAACATCGGGAAGCAGACTGTCTATCGCTTCGGACATACCCGCACCGATGACCGTCAACACGCCTTCAGTCAGAGCAATAATCAGCATCAGCATCAAAGCGACACTGAACGGGAAATTATTATCGGCGAGCAGAAATTCCATTTACGATTCCGACTTAATACGTGCTAGACGTTCTTTAATACGGTTACTGCGCGACAGTGATTCCAGCTCGGCTAACTTAGCAGCATCCTGATTTCCACTGACGCCCGGTGCACCGGCATTATTCATCACACGGTTAAACGCTGCCGTAGCTTTCTCTAAACGGCGGGAGGGTTCGCTACTACCTGGAACACCGGGTTCACCAGAAGCCTGCGCTTCTGCTTTCCGGTACTCTTCCTTCGCTTCTTCCATTTCACGCTTTTTCGCCTGCAGAGCCTGAATGTAAGAATTCAGTTCAACAATTTCAGCATCGGCATCAGTAATTGATTTCTCAACCACCGGAAGCATGGCCTCTATGTCCATCTGACGAGCGATCGCTGCTTCTGCAAGGTCATCGCGACCTTCGTTGACGGCAATTTCAATCTGCTCCTGAAGCTCAACATGGCGGGCGTTATCTTTATTCAGAGACTGGCTGCTGAGATAACGGGCTGCTTCTGTCTTGCCTAGCTGCTGCCTGACTTCTTCAATGGCTTCGTCAATTTCGCGGATCGTCTGCTCCATTACCATAACGGGTGCGACATTCTCCAACGAATCGATCAGGGTATTTGCGGATGCTGCTACCAGGCGCCCGATTCTTGCGATGTATCCTTCCGGCATAATGTATTCCTCAGTGTGTCGTTAATCTATTCAGTCAGAGTTTCAATCAAATGAAGAAGCCGCTGTTTACGGTCGACATCGACGTCTTCAAGACGATTAGCATGTTCAGATATCAGAGCAGGTAGCAGTTGCTTAACCAATTGCTCAGCTACAGGGAGTAATCTCTGCTCCAGGTTTCTCAGAAAGGCATCATCACGCATCGTGGCCTGTACGCAAGCTGCGGTCTCTGCTACCCCAGCGAGCAGGGCTTCACAAACATCACTGCGTGATTCAGGGTCAGATTTACATTCTGCAAGGATCGGCGCTGCTACTTCTGAAGACGACAAGTAGGCTCGGGCAAAACTTTCGGAGCCGACCTGCTCCCGAGCCATACGAATAAGCTCGCGTACTTTTTCACTCTGGGTGACAGCACCATTTTGCTCAATACGCATAAGATACGCGTAATCTTCCGGAGACAGTCTGACGCTGATGGATTGGGATTTATTGAGCACCCTACTCTCCTTGAGGTTGGCTTTCCTTGTTTGCATACAAATGTATACACCCTTGGAGGTATCGGTCAAGCACTTTCGTGATAGCGAACACCTATCGGGATAATGGATAAGATCAAATATGATAATGATTCTCAAGTGCTATTCTAAAGTTCTTAAAGCAACCTACAGCGAGATCAGCCTCATGACTAAGACTATCAGCTTTGCCATTATGCACTTCGCCATTGCCTTTTCTGTGGCTTACGCCTTGAGTGGCAGCTTTATTGTTGGTGGGGCAATCGCTATCGTGGAGCCCGCCATTAACACAGTCGGGTACTACTTCCACGAGAAGATATGGGCCCGCCGTCACGTTGCGGCTCAGACCTTTGATATCAGCCAGAATGGAGCTGCGATGGTCAAAGCCTGATATCCTGACTCCCCATATTCGCTAACCATGGCCTTCAGATGACATCCAGAATTTCCCTGTTTGCAGACGTACAGAACATTTATTACACCTGCCGGCAGGAATTCGGGCGTCACTTTAATTACCGGGCGTTGTGGGATGAGCTGATAAAGGGCCGTGAACTTCATACCGCCGTCGCGTATGCAATTGATCGTGGCGATGCCGGGCAGATGAACTTCCAGCGCATATTGAAAGACATTGGCTTTCACGTGCGCCTGAAGCCTTATATTCAGAGACGCGATGGCTCAGCTAAGGGCGACTGGGACGTCGGTATTACCATCGACCTGCTGGATGCCGCTCCGTCGTCAGATATCATCGTGTTGTTATCTGGTGACGGAGATTTTGATCTGGCGCTGAAACGTGCCCGAAGAGACGGTGCGCAATGCTGGGTAGTCGGCGTTGAGGCTCTGACGGCAAAGTCTCTGATCGACGCCGCAGACCGGTTTATCCCCATTACAGAGGCGCACCTGTTACCTTCAGGGTAATGAGTAAAACCGGGTTTAACTCTCAGCCAGAACGACCACTCTCAGTGGGGCCGGGTAGCCTTCCGCCGTTTTGTTACGATCTTCCGGATCGAGAAAATCAGGCAGCGAATTAAAGCGCATCCAGTCAGTGCTGCGTTGCTCTTCCAGCGACGTCTGATTCAAATCTACGAGCCTGGGGTTCTTTAAGCCCGCGCGGCGGCACCATAAAAGCAGTGTTTCCACAGAAGGCAAAAACCAGACATTACGCATCATGGCATACCTATCTTCGGGCATCAGTACTTCACCCAGCTCACCATCTATCACCAGAGTTTCGAGTACCAGTTGGCCACCCGGGCGCAATGTATCCCGTAATTCCTGCAAGTGATCAATCGGGGATTTCCGGTGATACAGCACCCCCATAGAGAAGGTGGTATCAAACGCGCGTAGTCGTGGTGGCACGTCTTCCATACGTAGCGGCAGGAGATCGATGCTTAACGTCCCATGGGCGCGTTCTGCGTAGCGTTTGTACGCCTGAAACTGCATTAAAAACAGGCGTGACGGATCAATACCAATCACCCGCCCGGCACCGTCTCCCAGCATGCGCCACATGTGGTAGCCAGAACCACAGCCGACATCGAGAATATTGCGCCCTTTTATGGGGGCAAGATGCGGAGCCACCCGATCCCATTTCCAATCTGACCGCCATTCAGTATCGACGTAGGTATCAAAGAAGCGGAATGGGCCTTTACGCCACGGCATCAGGCCGCGCAGCCCCTGCTCCACAGCATCGCGCTGTGCATCATCAAGCTGAGTTTTGGTCAACGCAAGATCATAGGATGTGAGGTCACACGCTTCTGGTGTAATTGCTGGGAGTCTATCCAGCGCCTCCAGCCATCTCGCCTGGTCGCCGTGTTCTTTATCATGAAGAAACGTCTGTAACTGTTCGCGCAGAATATTGCCCCACGGGCTGAATTTCCCTTCACAGAGAAACGCGTGAACATCATCAAACCATGGCAGCAAAGAGTTGTCGGCGGCAGTCATTTTTTATCGATTTATTTAGCTTTTTATTTAACTATTTATTTAACAGCGAGGTAAGAAACAAAATTAAAACACTGATACCAGCGAATCACCTGAGAGAAACCAGCTGCTTTCAGTCGGTCACGATGCACTTCTTCAGTTTCAGGAATCAGTACGTTTTCGATGGCACTGCGCTTCTGTGCTATTTCAAGATCCGAATAGCCGTTAGCACGCTTAAAATCATGGTGCAGAGTATCCTGAATGCTCTGTTCACTGTCTGAAAATGCTATTTTTTCAGACAGAATAAGTGCGCCACCGTCACAGGTAGCCTCTGCAATACGCGAGAGAAGGCTCAGACGTTTTTCAGGTTCTATAAATTGCAGAACAAAATTTAGTGCAGTTACTGAAGCGTTTTCTATCGGATGTTCACAAATATCGGCGCAGATCAGGTCAACCTCTGGACCATCATCGTCGAGAGCAAGGTAATGTCCAGCGCGTTCCAGCATAGACTGTGAATTATCAATACCGATGATTCTGCAATCGCTGTTCTTCAGTGCATGACGCATGGCCAGAGTCACCGCCCCCAGAGAACAGCCCAGGTCATATAAGTTCGTCCCCGGCTGCGCATAGCGGGCTGCAATAATGCCCGACATCGCCACGGTCTCAGCGTATCCGGGTACCGAGCGTTTGATCATATCCGGGAAAACACGGGCGACTGCGCTGTTAAACTCAAAGTCGGCTACCGATTCATGCGGCCGGGTATAAATATCGTCTCTTTCGCTCATGAGTCTGACGTCTCTTTCTCTGAAGGTGCCGAAGTCAGGGAGAAGTCATCCTCATCAGCGCCAGAGCCAGAGCCAGACTGACGACCTGACTCTTTAAACTCTGGTTTAGTCGACTCTAAAGCCTGAGCCTCATGCAACTCATGTTCAGCATTTGCTTCTTCTACCAGCGATTTTGCCATTTCCTTCTTAGCCCGGACGCCTAGCTTACGGAACTGGTCCGCCTGATTAATCAGGTTTCCGCGTCCGCCTTTGAGTGCTTTCCAGGTGTCGTCGTAGGTACTCTGAACTGTGTTGATCTGACGTCCCATGGTTTCCATCCGCTCAGCAACAATCACCAGCTTGTCATAGATCTTACCGGCCTGGTCGGCGAGTTTTTCGGTGCTTTTATTACGTCGCTCAATTGCCCAGATACTGGCTACCGTGCGCAAAGTTGCCAGCAGAGTTGTCGGCGTCACCACAACAATCCGACGCTCAAACGCTTCATTAAACAGAGTATCGTCCTGCTCGAATGCAGCCATAAACGCAGGCTCTACCGGCATAAAGAGAAACACAAAATCCGGCGAGTTCAGACCTTCGAGTTGTTGATAAGCTTTTTCGCTCAGAGTGCGGATATGCTGTCGGATGGCCTCAACATGCTGGCGCGCATACTGCGAACGCTCGGCGTCCGTTTCGGCATTGACCATATCGGTATAGGCATTCAGCGAGACTTTAGAATCGACAATAATGTGTTTATCGTCCGGTAGATTAATAATGACATCCGGGCGATAGCGCTTACCCTGGTCGTCATTGAGTGACTGCTCGCGAACAAACTCTTCGCCTTCACGCAATCCGGATTTTTCCAGCACCGTTTCCAGTACAAGCTCGCCCCAGTTACCCTGCTTTTTCTTTTCACCGCGCAGCGCGGTTGTCAGAGCGTGCGCTTCTGCACTCATCTGCTGATTCAGCTTATGCAGTTCGCCGATCTGTGCTTGCAAGGACGCACGGTCTTTAGCGTCGGATACATACACGTCCTCTACTTTTTTCTTCAGTCCTTCGAGCTGTTCGCGGAAAGGATTCAACAAGGCATTAATGCCCTGCCGACTCTGCTCACTGAACTGCTTGGTTTTCTGCTCAAAGATTTTTTGTGACAGATTTTCAAACTCTTTTAGCAGCTGCTCACGTGACTCATTAATAACCGCAAGCTTTTCATCGGCGCTGCGCTGCTCCTGCTGTCGGGCCTCCTGTTCGGTCGCCAGCCGCGACTGAACATCACTTAGCTGAACTTGCAGCTGTGCCGATTTTGAATCCAGCTCTGCCAGTCGTTTCTCAAGTAGCTGTTCCTGACGCGATAGTGCAGACAGCTTTTCCTGCTCTCTGGCCAGCGCCAGCCCGGAATCACTGGCACGGGCTTCTGCTTCCTGACGAGCCGACCGTTCAGCATTGAGCTGATCAGCCAGCACGGACTTTTCTTCGCGCAGGCGCTCTGCGTCCGCCGTCAGTTGCTGAACCTGCAGCGCTGACGCTTCTTTGTCGGACGCTGCTTTACGCTCACGCAACAACCAGCCCAAAGCAAATGTAGCAGGAACAAAAGCCGCTATTAATGCCGCGAGTAACGGTGAATCTGAAAGAAATTGGAGAGATTCGGTCATGATTTACCTAAACAAGTAATTCGCTCAATGAGTCGACCACCAGATCCGGAGCGCTGTTACGGATATCGTCGCCATGATTGTACCCGTAGGTCACCGCGACCGTCGCAACGCCTGCCGCTTTCGCTGCGGCAATATCATGGCGGGAGTCACCAATCATGATGGTTTGAGAAGGCTTAATGCCCGTTTCTTTACAGGCATGCAGAACCGGAACAGGCGATGGCTTCTTTTCAGCGAGGTCATCGCCGCAAAGCAGAAAAGCAAAGTATGTTTGCCAGCCCAGAGAACGAATCAGGGGCTCAGTAAACAGACGCGGTTTATTCGTCACCAATACTTTTCTGGATTCAATGGTCTGCAGAAACCTATCCACACCGGCAAACGCGCCGGTCGCGTGATGAAGACATTTCAGGTACGCGTCATCGAAATACTGTCGCGCGGTCGATACCTGATCAGCATCAAGCGCTAATGCGGCGTCTTCGTTTCCTTCTGCGAGCGCACGACGCACCAACATATCCGCACCGTTACCTACCCAATCTGCAACCTGTTGAGGACCCGCCACCTTACGACCCAGTGCCACCAGCATATTGTCGGTTGCTATTGCCAGATCAGGCACGCTGTCGATCAGAGTGCCATCCAGATCAAGCAGTACCAGCTGCGGCTGACCATCGCCTGTCAGAGCGCAGACGTCTGCATTGAACATGGATCAGCTGCCCGCTTTGGCGATTTCCGCACGCATGTCGTCAATGACGGTTTTGTAATCTGGTGCATTAAAGATCGCAGAACCGGCAACGAACATATCCGCCCCAGCGGCGTATATTTCACCAATATTGTCGACCTTCACACCACCATCGATCTCGAGGCGGATGTCGTAGCCTGACTCGTCAATCTTTTTACGTGCTTCGCGCAACTTGTCCAGCGTCGCAGGAATAAAAGACTGACCACCAAACCCTGGGTTAACTGACATCAGCAAGACAACATCGAGCTTGTCCATGACGTAGTCCATGTAATGCAACGGCGTTGCCGGGTTAAATACCAGACCCGCTTTACAGCCGGCGGATTTAATCAACTGCAGGCTACGGTCAATATGGTCTGAAGCTTCAGGGTGGAAGGTGATGTAGGTCGCTCCCGCTTCGGCGAAATCCGCGATCATGCGATCAACCGGGCTGACCATCAGGTGAACATCAATGGGCGCGATCACGCCATGATTACGCAGAGCCTTACACACCATAGGGCCAATCGTAAGATTCGGAACGTAGTGGTTATCCATCACATCGAAATGAACGACATCGGCACCGGCTGCCAGAACGTTGTCGACTTCTTCACCTAAGCGGGCAAAGTCGGCGGACAGGATAGACGGGGCAATCAGACATTCCTTCATGGGCTTGGATTCCAGGGGGCAGTGAATTTGGCGTTATTGTACGTGCTCTCCCTCTCCTATGCCATTTACCAGGCCATTTCCTGTGCCATCCGGCCCTCGTACCATTCTGTATTGGGGAACGGTTCTTGCTGTTGTTCATGTATGTCCTTGATTCGCGATATTTCTGACGCTATGAAACCAATGTTTGCCTGTTGCTTTGCCACTTGCCTACTCCTGATTGCCGTCTCGTTGCCGGCGTTCAGTGAAGAGGAAGAGAATGAAAGTACTCCGCCGGAGGAAACGGCAGAACAGGCAACGGATGAGTCCGGAAGTCCTGCCCCCGTCGCACCTGTCCGGGCGGTCCCTTACCCCGACTCAGAACGACACCAGAGCATCATTGAGCACCTGGCGCTGTTTCAACGTTCGGATGAGGTTGTGACCCTCGTCGCCGGACCCGACTCTTTTCATGGACTATTCCTACGGGAACAAAGCGGTAGGCCACAGGGTGGCGCACTGATACTTCACGACATCGAACAACATGCTCACTGGCCCGAACTGGTTGCGCCACTGCGGGAGGCACTGACTGACTATGGCTGGACCACGCTGGCAATTGAACTGCCAACCGCACCAGTGGAGCGGCTGCCTGTGCGTATACCCACAGAGCCCGAGGCCCCGCCCTCTGAAGAGGACAGCACTGAAGAAAACACGGAAGAAACTGCACAAGAATCCGATGCTGAGCCAGATCAGGAACCGGCCGAGAACCTTGCTACCGAAGAAACGGATGTGGAAGAAGCCGCATCACAAGCGCCTTCTCAGGACGGGACTTCTCAGGACGATACGCCTGCTGCTGAAACCACCCCAGGGCTGACTGCTGAAGAGAAGCGCAAAGCCTACACCGAAGGCATTGCCGGGCGCATTCGCTCCGGCCTGGGTTATCTGGCCAGCCGCGGCCAGCTGAACAATGTCGTTATCGCTCATGGTGACAGTGCCGTATGGGCTGCGAATGCCGTACAGACCCGACAACGTGAGACTGAAAACTCAAACGGTCTGGTATTGGTTCTGGTTGATCCGAGAGAACACCCTCTGAGCCCTCTGCGTCTCTCTCAGGTTCTGGAAACGCTGGAAGTTCCCGTGCTCGATATCCTTACCGCAGAGGCGAGGTCCTCTTCATGGCAGGACAAACAGAGAATGGGCGCAATGAAGCGTCGCCATCACGACCGTTATCAACAAATTCACCTCAGCAGTGCCTCTGCCGACAGCAATACCGTACTTCGAAGGATAAGAGGCTGGCTGCGAACAAATGCTGCAGGGACAGAACTACCCTAATTCAGAATCTATTCTAAGCTTAGTGGGAATACCCACCTGATGGAGAGAGATTGTGGCCGCGCCAGTATTCATAATTGCAGCCAGCGTATCCGCCGAGTTGCACCAGGCAATGATAGAAGCCAGAGGTCTGGCCCTGACAGCAAAGAATGCCAGGGCGCTGGCGGTTCGTGCCGGGAGTAAGACTGTTGGCTTCCGTGCGATCACGGATTTTATTGAAGAACTCGCCAGTGCCATTATCTCGCAATCGAGGGTGATCAATCATCACGCTGAGAAACTATCGACTCAGGCCGTAACAGCCTGGCATTCGGATAACGCCATGGCACATTTTCGCTGGGTTGAAGCCCAGAAGCCGGAGCACCTTGCTTCTATCCGCCCGCATATTAATCAATGCGATAAGCAACTCGACGCACTGAATCACGAACTCCAGATCGGTCTCAGAGACCTGATTGGCCAGATCGATGAGAGTTACAAACACATTCGAACTGCAAACCTGATTGCAACCTCCAGCCACGTAGAAGCGGCTACCGCGGGCGATTTCCGTGAACAGCTTGAGGTAATTGCCGACAACATCCGTAAAACAGCAGACCGGATTGCAGCCCATCTTAATCGCGCTAACAGTCTGCTCAGCCAGAACCACAGGGAAAGGAAAATAGCATGCTAGCCACCGTTTTGTATGAAGATGGCGATCACCGCTGGATTATGTTCGCGCGTGATCCAGGTAAGCCAGATGGCATCATTGATACCAACCAATACCTGATTCAAAGCGGGAACGAGGCCATTCTCCTTGATCCCGGTGGTATTGAGCTGTTCGCTCCTATGCTGTCCTCCGTGCTGAAGTACGTCCCGGCCGAGGGCATCACTAAATTGTTCGCCTCTCATCAGGATCCTGACATTATTTCATCTCTCGGGCTCTGGGATCAGGCTCTACCGAATGCGGAACTCTATTCTCCATGGTTATGGGAAAGTTTTATTCGCCACTTTGGTATGAACAACATCACGTATAAAGCGATTCCGGATGAAGGCATGACAATTACGCTCGGGCGTATTCAGCTGCAATTCATTCCCGCGCACTACCTGCATTCCTCAGGTAATTTTCATGTATGGGATGCTAAAGCCGGCATTCTGATGAGCGGTGACGTCGGTGCCGCCCTCGAAGAACCCGGAGCCCCGCTGTGGGTAGACAGCATGGAGCGGCACGGTCCGAAAATGAAAAAATTTCACCAGCGCTGGATGCCCTCCGATGCCGCTAAACACGACTGGATCCGTCGGGTAAGTGCACTCGATATTAAGATCATGGCGCCCCAGCATGGCCGCTTGTTCAAGCCACCACACGTTGCTGACTTCCTGCGCTGGTTCGAGCAACTGCCCGTCGGTGTCGCCATCAAAGGCTAATCCCTGATTAATAATACTCCCGGGAGCCTGACTCGCTCCCGTTACCTCTTCTGTTACTGCTCCCGTTAAACGAGTCGCCGTGATAGCATGCCTGCGAATTTTCTCTGGAACACCGCGCATGGATCTCCCTATATTTCAGATCGACGCTTTTACTCTGAAAAACTCAAGTGCCCTGAGTGGCAATCCGGCAGCTGTTGTTCCGCTTGATGACTGGCTGGACGATCGCCAGATGCAGGAAGTTGCTACCGAGAACAACCTCTCCGAAACGACATTCTTTGTTAAACAGGAAGACGGCACCTATCACTTACGCTGGTTCACGCCGACCAGCGAAGTCGATTTATGTGGGCACGCAACGCTGGCGACAGCCCATGTGATCCATCAGATTCTGGGGGATACACGAGAACAACTTCCCATGACCTGCCAGGCGGGTGATATATCGGTCACCGTGCTGAGTAAAAAGTCTCCTGTCCGCTATTGTCTTGAGTTTCCAGAGCGTGCGCCGGAGGCGGTCACGGGCAAACGATTACTGAACAAGGTCAGTAAAATACTCAACACGGAAGTCATTGAGCTCCTGCAGTCCCGCGACCTCATCGCCGTTCTGAAGGATGAAAAAGCAGTGCAGGACTGCACACCCGACTTCGCTGCTCTCGCCGAGCTGGATTGCTTTGCTCTGGCCATCACCGCACCAGCCCAGCACGGTCGCATTGATTTCGTCAGCCGCTTCTTTGCACCGCGGCAGGGGATTAACGAAGATCCTGTAACCGGCTCTTCTTTTTGCTCGCTGGCCCCACTTTGGGCCGAAAAACTCGGAAAGAACCGCCTGCAGGCCCGACAGATATCTCAGCGAGGCGGCCAACTCAGCCTCGACCTGAAAGATAGCCGGGTCAGGATCACGGGAACCACCTATCACTACATGCAGGGCGTTATTCGCATACCCGACTGACAAGTCAGTGCACCAGCTCGTCAAAACCAGCTAAACTCTGAGCTATGGTTTCAAATACGATTCTACCTCCCGTCTTTGTTCCTCCCGTTCAGGATAATGAACGGGGGGAGACTTCTGCGCGCAGACAAAGCACGCAGACTATTGACGAGCGAGAAAATAGCAGAAAGGTAGAATATATCCCGGCAATACCGGATGAAGCCGATCTTGAGGCCATGGCAAACAGCCTTCAGCGTGAAAAACCAGCTGGACCAACCTCAGCCTATGGCGAGGTCGCGGCTATGTCAGTAGAAGACAATCGAGGCCGACTGCTCGACCTGTACATCTGATGCGGTACTACTGCGCTGACACAGGATCAATCCTGTAACTGCCCTGAGCAGAATCTCCCCAGCCCATGTCCGCATTAAGTGAATCTGCGATATGACGTACTGAAATATCCGTCATCAGTAGTCCTTCGTCCAGCATCGATGCTTCGATAAGCTTTTTGCGCAACCGGACCTCAAGAGTTCCACTTTCGTCAAAATGTCCCCGACTATGGATATGAGTCACCAGATTACCTGTCTTATCGAGCAAACGAGCCGATACGACAACCACCCCAGGCTCGAATACCTCAGCCATAATAGGGATCAACCACTCGTCCCCCTCGCTTGAGATATTACCGACGCCCTTGATCAGCACTTTGGGATTGAAGAGTTCAATGTCGACCGTGGACTCAATCGGTAAACGTTCTGGTGCCTTGAGAGTCAGAACGAGGGTCAACTGATCCGGCCAGCCTGCTTCAGGGGTAATCATTGCACTGCCAACGGTGCCGTTACCCGTGGTGATCCATTCAGGCGTTGCCTCAGCGATGTAATTTCCCTGACGGGTTGTCACTGCCAAAGACATGTGTGAGCCCCTTGGCGGCTCACCAGACTCAGGGGCGAACTGCATCCGTGCAGCGATCTGCTGATTCCGGCGGAACCTGTACTTGAGCACCTGCAAGGTCAGGCTGCCAGTCATTTCATCGGTACGAATCCGCTCTGTATACGTTACAGGTTTCAAGGCCCTGGACCAGATATCTCCACCAATATCCGTCAGGTCAGCCTCACCCGCTGCCGAGGGAGGCAATGCAGACAGGACACGAATAGACTGATGTTGATCTGAGGACAACAGCTCAGGTGAAAGGAACTGCATAGTGAGCGCAATCAGCGCCCCCGGTAGCAACAGGATGCCACCAAGTAACCAGGGTTTTGACGAGTTTTTCATGCCGGTACGAACCAGATTGTTATTGTTGTGCCTTCGAACAATCGAAGAGACATGATAGACAGCTATATAAGTGTAGTAGCACATCTGGCCTTAACGCAAAAATCACGAACGCAATTATAAAGCTTGTCGCACTGTGTTCGCATTCAGCATCGGATAAACCAGAACGCCACGCGTACACACTAACACCTTAACCGTGGCACGTCATGCCATTGCCATGCGCATTCGAATAGCGTGGAATATTGGGTTGAGCAATGGAATTAAAACGAAGAAAAACAGGACACGATAATGACAATGAAAAAGTATGTGCCTGCAGCTCTGGCTGCATTAGTGGCACTGGGGGCTAACCCTGCACAGGCTGGGCAATACGTCGTAACCACCAGAGTCGCGCAAGACGATGCCGGGGAACGCTTTCAGAAGTGGTTCCCTGAGATGGCCGTTAAACGCCGCATGGCAGACCGTCGCCGCTGGGTAATTAATCTTCCTGACCACAACACCCGCCTGATCGAAGCGCTGCAGCGCTACAACCTGATTGAAGCCGTAGAGCCGGATATACAGGTTCAGGCCAACCTGGTACCGAACGACCCGTACCTCAGTCAGCAATGGGGACTATTCAGTGCTGCGGCAGGTATTAATGCCCAGGACGCCTGGGATATCACTCTGGGTGCCGGTGCAGTGATCGCGGTCGCAGACACAGGTTATGTCCCTCACCCCGATCTGAACGACAACCTTCTCCCCGGCTACGACATGATCAGTAGCTCAAGCAGCGCACGGGATGGCAATGGTCGTGATAGCAATGCGATTGACGAAGGAGACTACACCACTTTCTGGACCTGTGGTTATTCCAGCAACTCATCATGGCATGGATCTCATGTCGCCGGTATTGCCAACGCTTCTGCTGATGATGGTCTAGGAATCACTGGCGTAGCGCCTCAGGCTAAACATGTTCCGGTACGCGTTCTGGGCACCTGTGGCGGATCACTCTCTGATATCGCCGATGGTGTGCAGTGGGCGGCTGGCCTGCCTGTTGCTGGCTTGCCAACAAACAACAACCCGGCAGATGTTATCAATATGTCTCTAGGCGGTGCGGGCAGCTGCCCGGGCTTTATGCAGGATGCCATTAATGCAGCCACTGCGGCAGGAGCCGTGGTGGTCGTGGCAGCCGGTAATGAAAACACCGACGCGTCAGGTTCAGTTCCTGCGAACTGTAATAATGTTATCACCGTCGCCTCCGTTGGCGTCGACGGTAGCCGGGCGAGCTACTCTAACTATGGCAATGTTGTTGATATCGCAGCACCTGGTGGTGGCAACGGTGATGGCATCCTCAGTACTGTTGATAGTGGATCGCAGGGACGTGCAGGCGCGGCTTACGCAAAATATCAGGGCACATCAATGGCAGCGCCTCAGGTGGCGGGGGTTGTTGCCCTGCTTCGCTCA
Source organism: Thalassolituus sp. UBA675 (assembly GCF_002297765.1). Taxonomy (NCBI): domain Bacteria; kingdom Pseudomonadati; phylum Pseudomonadota; class Gammaproteobacteria; order Oceanospirillales; family Oceanospirillaceae; genus Thalassolituus; species Thalassolituus sp. UBA675. The sequence continues at coordinate 66,385 of NZ_DBNJ01000008.1, read as the reverse complement.
GCCAATCCATCCCTCACGCCTCAGGCCATTGAAGATGTTCTGAAGGATACGGCTCGTCCTTTCATTGGAAACTGTGATGGCTGCGGCACGGGTCTGGTAGATGCTTATGCGGCCTTACTGGCCGTGACCGATGGTGAACCTACCGATCCGACGGATCCGACCGACCCAACGGACCCGGTAGATCCAGACCCCATTATTGAAACAATCACCTATGGCGGTGCTACCAATGTCACGCTCAATGACGCAAGTCGTTACTGGTGGTTCTTCACCCGCGAAGGGGTTTCAAGGATCTCCCTGAATGTTGGCAATAGTGGTGAAAACGGGCAGGTAAACGTTGTAATCAATCACAGTAACCACAACGAGCTGAGTGTAACGCTGACAGCGCCGGATGGTACGCAAACAGCCATGAGCCGTACCTCGGTGGCTGGCACTGCCGGGCAGTATGCTACGACCACTAACGGTATCAGCGGCACTTATACTCTGACCGTCGTCGACCGCACTCCGGGTAACCGGGGCAGCCTGAATTACTTCGCTGCTTCTCAGGATGAAGTGCAGTAATCACATAATCTTCTCATAAAAAAAGCCGCTCGATTGAGCGGCTTTTTTCAGACGTTCAGCAGAACTTACTGCTCAACACCTTTCATGGTCAGCTTCACACGACCTTTCGGATCAACGTCCATGACGTGAACCTTAACGGTCTGGCCTTCGCTCAGGTAGTCAGAGACGTTCTCAACACGCTCTTCGCTGATCTGAGAGATGTGCAACAGGCCGTCTTTGCCTGGCAGTACGGTAATGAAGGCACCGAAATCAACGATCTTGCTGACTTTACCTTCGTAGGTAACGCCAACTTCGATATCCGCAGTGATGCCTTCAATCATGTTAACCGCTGCATCTGCGCTGGCTTTGTCAGTCGCGAAGATCTTGATCTCACCGTCGTCGTTGATATCAACAGAAGCACCAGTCTTCTCGGTGATGTCACGAATAGTCGCGCCACCCTTACCAATCACGTCGCGGATCTTGTCAGAGGCGATCTTCATAGTAGACATGGTCGGAGCGTTCTCAGACAGCTCTTTACGAGGCTCTGCGATCACTTTGTTCATGTCGTTCAGGATGCTCAGACGTGCAGCCTTGGCTTTTTCCAGAGCGATTTCCATGATCTGCTCAGTGATACCTTCGATCTTGATATCCATCTGCAGCGCAGTGATACCTTCGTCAGTACCAGCAACTTTGAAGTCCATGTCGCCGAGATGATCTTCGTCACCCAGAATGTCGGTCAGTACAGCGAACTGCTCGCCTTCTTTAACCAGACCCATAGCGATACCGGCAACAGGGGCTTTGATCGGCACACCTGCATCCATCAGCGCCAGAGATGCGCCACACACAGACGCCATAGAAGACGAACCGTTAGATTCAGTGATCTCAGATACAACACGGATGGTGTATGGGAATTCGTCCTGAGTCGGCATCATTGCCTGAACACCGCGGCGGGCCAGACGACCGTGACCAATCTCACGACGACCTGGAGAACCCATACGACCCGCTTCACCCACAGAGAATGGAGGGAAGTTATAGTGGAACAGGAACGGATCGGTTGTCAGACCGTGCAGGAAGTCGATCATCTGTGCGTCACGGGCAGAACCCAGTGTAGTCGCAACAATCGCCTGAGTTTCACCACGGGTGAAGATCGCAGAACCGTGAGTCGTTTTCAGAACGCCTGTTTCGATGGTCAGCGGACGTACGGTGTCGTTGTCACGACCGTCGATACGTGGCTGGCCTTCGATAACGCGGTTACGAACCACTTCGTACTTCAGTTCGCCAACCATCTCGGCGATCTCGTCAGCAGTGAAGCCTTCTTCGCCTTCAGCCGCTGCCAGTTTTTCAACGGCTGCCTTTTTAACTTCATCCAGCTTAGCGTAACGAGCCATCTTGTCAGAGATGGTGTAAGCCTCACCAATGCCAGCCGCAGCTTCTTCTTTAACAGCGTTGTACAGCGCTTCGTTACGGGCTTCCGCAGTCCAGTCCCAACGCTCAACACCCAGCTCAGCAGTCCACTCGCTGATCGCAGTGATCGCGCTCTGGAAAGATGAGTGTGCGAACAGTACCGCACCCAACATTTCGTCTTCGGTCAGCTCGTCAGCTTCTGATTCAACCATCAGAACGGCGTCTTTAGTACCCGCCACAACCATGTCCAGCAGAGACTCTTCGAGCTGCGCATCAGTTGGGTTCAGCATGTAACCGTCTTCGTCAGTGAAACCAACGCGGGCTGCACCGATAGGACCGTTGAAAGGTACACCAGACACGGCCAGCGCCGCAGATACAGCGATCATTGCACAGATATCCGGATCAACACCCTTTTCAGAGGCCATTACGGTTGGAATTACCTGAACTTCGTTCAGGAAGCCTTCCGGAAACAGAGGACGAATAGGACGGTCAATCAGACGAGAAGTCAGTGTTTCTTTCTCAGAAGGACGACCTTCACGCTTCAGGTAACCACCAGGGATACGGCCAGCGGCGTACATTTTTTCCTGGTAGTGAACAGACAGCGGGAAGAAATCCTGGCCCGGCTTAGTAGTTTTGGCGGCTACAACAGTCGCCAACACCTGAGTCTTGCCAATGGTGGCCAGCACAGCGCCGTCTGCCTGACGGGCGATACGACCAGTTTCGAGAGTGACGGTCTGGCCGCCGAATTCGAAGGTTTTTGTCTTAGCAACAGGGATATTGCTCATTCAGTCTTTCCTTAAATGTATACAGTAAATTCCCTACGTCACTGCCGGTGCTTCTAAGCATTGACCTTCGATCGATACAACCCGAAAGAAGATAAATGGTTAGAAGCACCACCGTGGATTACTTGATACACGGGGTTGGCACCACAGCTTGCGCAGGATGGTCTTAATTTACAGAGTCAGAGAAGCACAAAAAATAAGAGCCGCACTTGGCGACCCTTATCTTGCTGTCTTAGCGACGCAGACCCAGCTTCTTGATCAGCTCAAGGTAGCGGTTTGCATCTTTGCCTTTCAGGTAGTCCAGCAGCTTACGACGCTGGTTAACCATGCGAATCAGGCCGCGACGTGAATGGTGATCCTTCTTGTTCGATTTGAAGTGACCCTGCAGACCATTAATGTTGTAAGTCAGCAGTGCAACCTGAACTTCAGGAGAACCAGTGTCGCCTTCAGCGGTCTGGAATTCTTTTACGATTTCGGCTTTCTTTTCAGCAGACAGTGCCATGTTCTTTACTCCGTCTAATGTGCAAAAAATCACATCACCACCGTGCACATTTACAGTGGTATGCGGTGTCACTTATGTGACGGTTAAATCTTTTCAGGCCAGATCTGGCAGGCTCACCTGCATCAGTCTCTGTGACCGGATGGCGCCGTTCTCAACCCGGCCAATGCCAAGCAGAATACGAACCCCAGATTCAACGGCCCATAATTGTACAGAAGGGTTATCCGTTAAGCCAGTCTTAATCGCCTGTCCTTGCAGTAACCGTGCGGCTTCGGCGAGGGTTAGTGACACTTCCGGCCAGGTCTCTGGCAAGGCGGTTTCAGGAGGCATTAACAGTGCGTCCAGGGCACCTTTGTCTTCGCCACCCTGCTCAACGATCTGCTCCAGCTCTTCAAGCGTATGAGACATGGCTTCGTCGTATGGCCCGGAATGCGTGCGGTGAAGGTCCTGAACGAAGGCACCACAACCCAGAGCTTCGCCGATATCTTCCACTAAAGTGCGGATATAGGTGCCCTTGGAACAACGCACACTCAAGCTAAGTGAATCCGGAGTGTAGCTGCTGAGGGTCAATTCGTGGATACGGATAACGCGACGCTTCTTTTCAGCGACAGCGCGCATTTCTTCCTGCGACATCCCCTGACGTGCCAGCTCATAGAGCGGCTTACCATCCATCTTGAGCGCGGAAAACATCGGCGGCACCTGTTCGACGTCACCACGAAACCGGCTGAGCACAGTTTCGATTGTTTCAGTATTCAGCTCGGGGACCGGACGCTCCTGCAGAATCTCGCCTTCTTTATCCCCGGTACTGCGCACCTGCCCCAGCACTCCGCGAGTGTCGTAGCCTTTATCTGAATCGAGCAGTAACTGTGAGAACTTGGTGGCTTCACCTAAGCAGATGGGTAGGACACCGGTGGCCTCAGGGTCCAGCGCCCCCGTGTGCCCTGCTTTGTTGGCGTTATACAGGCGCTTTACGCGTTGCAGAACCTGATTGGAACTGAGCCCAAGCGGTTTATTCACCACCAGGATGCCGGAAATATCCCGGCCCTTCTTTCTACGCGCCATATCAGTCCTGACGGTCGTCCCCGTCATTCGCAGCATCGCCTGGATGACGCGCGTCATCTGCTGCACGTGCCTGTTTAATCAGGCCCGTCAGGTGATGACCACGTTCTAGCGTCTCGTCGTAATGGAAACGCAGCTGTGGCGTAACACGTGTGGTCAGAATTCTGGCCAGCTGAGAACGCAGGTAGCCTGCGGCTTCGTTCAGAATCTTGCTGGTGTTGGCACGAATCTCGGCGTCGGTTTCGCCCTTTGCACCCATCACGGTGAAGTAGATGTCGGCATAACCGAGGTCTTTCGCGACCTTGACCGAATTCAGGGTCACCATACCCAGCTTCGGATTTTTCATTTCAAACTGGATCATCTGCGCAACTTCGCGCTGGATCTGCTCCCCAAGACGGGAAGTACGGCTGAAATCTTTAGGCATTTTTATCTCTCTGAGGCCAGCTTTCCGGCCTGGTAAATGCGGGTTCCGGGCATCGCCCAGAGACACCAAAGCCCGGCATGGCCGGGCTCTGGTCTATGGTTCACACACTCGTGATTACAGAGTACGTGCAACCTCTTTCACATCGAAGACTTCAATCTGATCGCCTGGGCGAACGTCCTGATAGTTCTTCACACCGATACCGCACTCTGTGCTCTGGCGAACTTCCTGAACGTCGTCTTTGAAGCGACGCAGGGATTCAAGTTCACCTTCATAGATCACCACGTTTTCACGCAGTACGCGGATCTTCTTGTTACGGTAAATCGTACCTTCGGTCACCATACAGCCAGCAATTTGACCAAACTTAGGCGACTTGAATACGTCACGTACTTCAGCAATACCGACGATCTCTTCACGCAGCTCAGGCGCCAGCAGACCAGCCATTGCCTGTTTCACGTCATCAATCAGATCGTAAATAACGCTGTAGTAGCGCATATCCACATCGTTGTTCTCGACAACTTTCTTCGCTGCGTTATCGGCACGGACGTTGAAGCCGAACAGTACCGCACCCGCCGCAACGGCCAGGGTGGCGTCAGTTTCGGTGATACCACCAACACCTGAGGCAACAACGTTTACTTTCACTTCGTCAGTTGCGAGTTTCTGCAGTGAAGACACGATAGCTTCGAGCGAACCACGTACATCAGTCTTAACAACCACGTTCAGAGCAGCGACTTCACCCTCTGCCATACCGGCAAACAGTGCATCCAGTTTCGCGGCCTGCTGACGCTGCTGAAGCTGTTCTTTCAGCTTGGTTTCACGGAACTCAGCAACTTCACGCGCTTTCTTCTCGTTCTCGACAACCATGAAGTTGTCACCAGCATCCGGGGTGCCATTCAAGCCGAGGATCTCTACTGGAATAGACGGACCTGCAGAGTCAGTCTGCTTACCGTTTTCATCCAGCAGCGCACGAGCGCGACCGTAACAGGTACCAGCCAGAACAACGTCGCCCTTCTTCAGAGTACCGTTCTGAACGAGCAGAGTTGCAACCGGACCACGACCTTTATCCAGACGTGACTCAACCACTACACCCTGACCCGGGCCATCGAAGTGCGCTTTCAGCTCAAGCAGTTCAGCTTGTAGAAGTACCGCTTCGAGGAGTGTCTCGATGCCCATACCCGTTTTTGCAGAGACAGGGATAAACGGCACGTCACCGCCCCAGTCTTCCGGAATAACATCGCGTGCTGACAGTTCGTTTTTAACACGATCCGGATCAACACCTTCTTTATCCATCTTGTTAACAGCAACAACCAGAGGTACACCCGCTGACTTAGCGTGCTGAACGGCTTCTTCGGTCTGCGGCATCACGCCATCATCGGCTGCAACCACCAGAATTACGACGTCTGTTGCCTGAGCACCACGGGCACGCATTGAGGTAAACGCTGCGTGTCCCGGTGTATCCAGGAAAGACACCATGCCGTGATCTGTTTCAACGTGGTATGCACCAATGTGCTGGGTAATACCGCCCGCTTCGCCTGACGCTACGCGTGAGCTACGGATGTAATCCAGCAGTGACGTTTTACCGTGGTCAACGTGACCCATCACGGTAACAACCGGTGCACGGGTCGTCTGGTCACCGTCATAGTTGACGGCTTCAGTGACATCCTGCTCAAGCTGGTTGTCTGCGATCAGCTTAGATACTTTATGACCCATTTCTTCGACGACCAGAGTCGCAGTGTCCTGATCCAGAGGCTGGTTAATGGTTGCCATAACACCCATTTTCATCAGCTCTTTGATCACTTCACCGGCTTTCACAGACATCTTGGATGCCAGGTCACCAACCGTAATGGTTTCAGGCAGCTCAACTTCACGGACCACTGGCGCAGTCGGTTTAGTAAACGCATGCTCGTTATTCGCATTACGATTACTGCTGCGACCTTTAGTCTTCAGCTTAGCTTTTGGTCGACGCTGATTACGCCCGCCATTATTGTCTTCGTTATCGAAGCGGCTATCTTTGTCAGTGCGCTTACGCTCTGGCGTTTTAGCCTTCTTACGATGATCGTCACGCTGCTGAGCTGCTTCTGCTGCCGCACGTTTCTGCGCTGCATCTTCTTCAGGCGTTGGAGCTGGTTTTGCTTCCGCCTTCTTCTTAGGCGCTTCTTTCGCTTCAACTTTAGGTGCAGGCTCGCTTGCCGCTGGCGCTGATTCAGCTTTGCTTGCAGCCGCCTTGGCTCGCTCCGCTTCCTCTGCTGCCGCTTTCTCAGCTTCAGCCTGAGCCTTCAGGGCCGCTTCTTTTTCTGCAGCGATACGCGCTTCTTCTTCCTGACGGGCTTTCTCAGCCGCGACATCAACTTCTTCGCGTTTCACATAAGTACGCTTCTTACGCACTTCGATATTAACCGCTTTCTTACCACCCTGACCTGTTTTTAAAGTCGTAGTAACTTTACGCTTCAGAGTGATTTTTTTTGGCTCAGCGTCAGCTTCGCCGTGACTTTTTTTCAGAAATGCGAGCAGGCTTTGCTTCTGCTCGTCATTTACAGTGTCAGTCTCAGCGCTCTGAGGCAGGCCCGCTTCTTTCATTTGGGAGAGCAGGCGGTCTGTGCTCGTCCCTACCACGTCGGCTAGCTCTTTAACTGTTACATCTGCCATACGTTTCTCCTATACCGGGCGAGTGATTATTCAGTGCCTTCAAACCAAGGCTTACGGGCAGTCATGATCAGCTCGCCCGCTTTTTCTTCGGTCATCCCTTCGACATCCAGCAGGTCATCAATTGCTTGCTCAGCAAGGTCTTCCATCGTGCAGATACCTTTGCTGGCGAGAACCAATGCCAGATGCTTGTCCATGCCTTCCATATTAAGAAGGTCTTCCGCCGGCTGTGCTGATTCGAGCACTTCTTCAGACGCAATCGCCTGGGTCAGCAACACATCTTTGGCGCGATTACGCAGCTCTGTCACGATGTCCTCATCGAGGCCATCAATCTGGAGCATCTCTTCCATAGGTACGTAGGCGATTTCTTCGAGGGTCGTAAAGCCCTCTTCCACCAGAAGTGTCGCGAAGTCTTCGTCGATATCGAGGCTGTTCATAAAGCCTTCAATAAAGCCGGACGCTTCTTCGTTCTGTTTCTCGATGGCGTCTTCTTCCGTCATGACGTTGATTTCCCAACCCGTCAGTTCAGAAGCCAGACGAACATTCTGACCACCCCGGCCAATAGCCTGAGCGAGATTGTCTTCTGCAACGGCAACATCCATTGAGTTGGTTTCTTCATCAACAACAATCGACGCAACTTCAGCCGGAGCCATTGCATTGATTACCAACTGCGCTGGGTTGTCGTCCCACAGAACAATGTCGATACGCTCGTTACCACCCAGTTCGTTGGTTACTGCCTGAACACGCGCACCACGCATACCCACACAAGCACCAACAGGGTCGATTCGCTTATCGTTAGATTTCACAGCGATTTTAGCGCGCGAACCCGGATCACGTGCAGCACCTTTAATTTCAATCACTTCTTCTGAAATTTCAGGTACTTCGATACGGAACAGCTCAATCAGCATGGCTGGCACAGTACGGCTCAGCATCAGCTGAGGACCACGATTTTCCGGACGGATATCAAACAGAATGGCGCGTATACGATCGCCCATACGCATGATTTCACGACCAATCAACTGATCTTTAGGCATCAATGCTTCAGCGTTATTACCGAGATCGACAATAACGTTGTCACGAGTAACTTTCTTCACAGTGCCGCCGATCAGCTCGCCGACACGGTGTTCGTACTGTTCAACGACCTGAGCACGCTCAGCTTCACGAACTTTCTGTACGATGATCTGTTTTGCGGCCTGTGCGGCAATACGACCGAAGTCAGGGTTTTCTACCTGAATTTCGTAGGTATCACCCGGCTGCAGGTTGGTATCAATTTCGTGTGCTTCTTCCAGGGTCAGCTCATCACCAAGACCTGGTACCACGTCATTGCTTACAACCAGCCAGCTACGGAAAGTTTCGTAGTCGCCAGTTTTACGGTCGATATCCACACGGATAACGGCCTCTTCATCTTCGTAACGTTTTTTCGCTGCTGCGGCCAACGCCGATTCGATCGCCTGAAAAATAATTTCCCTGGAAACGCCTTTCTCGTTGGAAACCGCTTCCGCGACCAGGAGAATTTCTTTGCTCATCTTCTAGCCTCGCTTTGCAACCTTAATCCTTGAATTGTGGAACAACGTTAGCCTTTTCAATCAGCTCAATAGGCAACAGGTATTCGTTATCGTCTACGCGAAGAACGATGTCTTCCTGCTCCACACCAATTAATTGGCCCTTGAATTTCCGCCGCCCGTCAAACGCCATGCGCAAACGTACGTCGATAATATTTCCTGCTAATGACGCGTACTGCTCGAGTGTGAACACAGGACGATCCATACCTGGGGATGACACTTCCAGGTTGTAAACCTGAGAGATCGGATCTTCTACATCCATCACACTACTGATCTGACGACTGACTGCAGCGCAGTCATCAACGGTGATACCGTTTTCGTGATCAATAAACACACGCAATACTGTGTCTTTACCCTGGGAGATATATTCAAGCCCCCAGAAGGTATATCCCATGGACTCAACGACCGGACCGAGCAGTTCGTTTAACAGACTCTCTTTTGCCACGACAAATTCTCCCGGGGATTTGGCTCTCGCCACAAACAAAAACTGGGCAACATGTGCCCAGTCCGCTACTGCCTTTTGCAGACCGGAACCTGCAGAGCAGATTCCTGTGATACTGAGCATCCATAAACAAACAATTTCAGAATGCCAGCTACTAAAAAGCCCCTGACGTGAGGGGCTTTTCAAATAAGCAGCCGCATTATACGCGCTGCCAATAAAAAAAGCGAACCCTGGTCCGCTTTCTCAGATGACCGTTGAGTCACGATCATCGGAATAAGTTGGTGCGGATGGCGAGACTCGAACTCGCACGAGCGTTGCTCACCACCCCCTCAAGATGGCGTGTCTACCAATTCCACCACATCCGCACACAGGGGAAGAAATTACTTAGTCGTTTCTTCCGTTGTTTCCACAACCGGGCTATCTGCTTCAGCAGAAGCGTCCAGTTCTGGAGCGTCATCTTCAGACGGCGCGTATTCTTCCACAACTGGGGTGTCTTGCTCAAGTACTTCTTGCACTTCCAGTGTAGGAATTCCTGCTTCATCTGCACCAGAGGCCTTTTGCTTGGCATAAATGGCCAAACCCAGACTGGTAATGAAAAATGCGGTAGCGAGAATTGCTGTAGTACGACTCAGAAAATTGGCAGAACCAGCAGAACCGAATACAGTCTGAGATGCACCTGAACCAAACGAAGCGCCAGCGTCAGCCCCCTTACCTTGCTGCATCAGAACGAAAGCGATAATCGCGATAGCAATGACGATGTGACCGATGAGAATAATCTGTTCCATAAAAATCCTGAGCCCTTATGCCCGACAAATACCGAGAAATTCATCTACATCGAGGGATGCCCCGCCGACCAGACCACCGTCGATATCCTGTTGTGAAAATAATTCAGCCGCATTTGCAGCTTTTACGCTTCCGCCATAAAGCAAGCGAGTTGCAGCAGCAAGATCTGCGCTCCGTTCAGTCAATAATCCACGAATAAACGCGTGAATTGCCTGCGCCTGCTCTGGTGTTGCTGTTTCGCCAGTACCGATCGCCCATACTGGTTCGTAAGCGATCACTACGTTTTTCCAATCGGCATCTGTAAGCTCAGAGATCAGCAAAGACATCTGAGCCCCGACAACCTCTTCGGCTTTTCCGCCTTGACGTTCTTCCAGCGTCTCTCCAACACAGACAACAGCAATCAACCCATTATCCAGTGCCTTGCGTGTTTTGCGCAGAACAACGTCGTCAGTCTCGCCGTATAGAGTCCGGCGCTCTGAGTGACCAATAATGACCATACTGGCACCGAGATCGCTCAGCATTTCTGCCGACACTTCACCAGTGAACGCACCGCTGTCCGCCTCTGCACAGTTCTGTGCACCAACACTGATCTGGCTGCCTTCAGCGACAGAGATCGCCTGACTCAGATACGGAAACGGAGGAAACACAGCCAGGTCACACGTGAGTTCGCCGGCATTACGGAGCCCCGTAATTAAAGTGTCAGTCTGAGCGCGTGACGCGTTCATCTTCCAGTTTCCGGCTACTAATATGCGACGCATGTGTCACCCCAAAATTCAAAGAGCGCAGATACTATCTGAGAAGCTCGTCTGAAACAAGATGGGCAGCGCTGGCTACTTCAGCCTATGCCAGCACCTTGCTCACTTCTTCAGCCAGCTCCTGCGCCAGCAACTGAGTTACCGCTGGGTCATCAGCCTCGACCATCACGCGAACCAGCGGCTCTGTACCAGACGGACGTAACAACACCCTGCCGCGATCACCCAGCTTTTTCTCCGTAGCAGAAAGCGCTTGCTGGACACGTTCATCAGCCATCACATCAAGATCACGCTGGCGACGCACATTAATCATGGTCTGTGGCATCTTAATCATACGTTCAGTCCATTCACGCAGACCTACACCGGTGTCTCGCAAAGCAACCAGTACCTGCAGCGCTGAAACAATACCGTCTCCGGTGGTATTCGCATCCAGACAAAGAAGATGCCCGGACGATTCACCACCGAAGCGCCAGTTATGCTCAACCAGTTTCTGCATCACATAGCGATCGCCGACTTTTGCACGTACAAAATCGATACCCTGCTCTTTCAATGCCAGCTCAAGACCGAGGTTACTCATCTGAGTACCAACCACGCCACCATTTAACCGGCCTTGCTCAGCAGCATGGCTGGCGACGATGTAAAGCAACTGATCGCCATCGACCAGTTCGCCAGTGTGATCTACCATCAGGACCCGATCACCGTCACCGTCGAATGCGATTCCGAGATCAGCTTTCTGTTCAAGAACCGCAGCACGAAGTTTCTCAGGCGAGGTAGAACCGCAATCTTTATTGATGTTAAGACCGTCTGGCGTATTACCAATGGTGGTAACGCTTGCGCCAAGCTCAGAGAATACTGCTGGAGCAATCTGATAGGTTGCTCCGTTACTGCAGTCCAGTACCAGCTTCAGGCCACGCAGATTCAGAGAATTTGCCGTACCTTTGCAAAACTCGATATAGCGCCCCGCCGCATCGTTGATGCGGACAGCCTTACCCAGTTTATCTGACTCAACACACTCGATCGGCTGGTCCAGATAGCTCTCAATTTCAAGTTCCACTTCATCAGGCAACTTGGTACCGTCAGCTGAGAAGAACTTAATGCCATTGTCATAGTAAGGGTTGTGCGAGGCACTAATGACGATGCCGGCATCGGCACGGAAAGTACGTGTGAGATATGCAATGCCTGGCGTAGGAATAGGCCCCAACAAACCGATATCAACACCAGCAGCCGACAGCCCGGCTTCCAAAGCTGATTCAAACATATAGCCTGAAATACGGGTATCTTTACCAATCAGTATGCGGCTCACTCCGCGCTTAGCAAACACCTTACCGGCAGCCCAACCAAGGCGCATAACAAACTCAGGGGTAATAGCCCCCTCACCGACCCGTCCACGGATACCATCGGTGCCAAAATACTTTCTACTCATGCCCTTCCCTCAGGGTTGCGTTCACGACCTGCAAAGCTTCCCAGGTCTTTTTAACATTGTGCGCCCGGATGATGCGTGCGCCCTTCATAGCGCAAAGGGTTGCTGCTGCCGCACTGGCATCATCACGCTCGGTAGCGTCACCGCTGGCGTTAAGCACATCAGCGATCATACGTTTACGGGATAAGCCCGTCAGCAATGGGTATCCCAGCGCTGCGATCTGTTCAAGGCGATTCAACAGCGTGTAGTTGTGTATACGCGTTTTACCAAATCCGAATCCCGGATCAAGCAGAATCTGTTCAGAGGAGATGCCTGCGGCCTGAGCGGCAGCAATGCGCTCCCTTAAGAAGTTCCTGACATCCTGCACTACGTCATCGTATCTGGGATTCTTCTGCATAGTGTCCGGTTCTCCCTGCATATGCATCAGGCATACAGGCAGGCCTGTCTCTGCAGCGGCCTTTAGAGCACCTTCTCTTCGCAACGCACGTACATCGTTAATAAGGTGTGCGCCGGCTTTTGCAGACTCTCTGATAACTTCTGCGGTACTCGTATCGACGGATATCGCAACATCCAGCCTGGCGGCGATATGCTCAACAACCGGCACTACTCGCTCAAGCTCTTCGGCGACAGATACTGAGGCAGCACCCGGTCGGGTGGATTCACCGCCCACATCGAGAATGGTGGCTCCTTCAGCGACCATACTCCCGGCATGAGCAATGGCTTTATCCAGCTGGTTAAACTGTCCACCATCGGAAAAGGAGTCTGGCGTGACATTGAGGATACCCATGACGTGGGCTGTACCCAGATCGAGAGTGCGATTACCACAAGATAGTTTCACAGGAAGGTCCGATCAGATCATACGAGGGAATTTAAACAAAACAGGCACCGGAAACCGGTGCCTGTTAGAGACATCAGAGCCTTAAGTGATTACTGGCGTTCGCCAGCAGGCTCTCCAGCAACGTCGTCATCATCACTGGCCATGTCGCGGGATTCTTTCTCCGCAGGCTCTTCGGCCGGCATCGCCGGTGAGCCACCAGAACCGTCTCCCCAACCTTTTGGTGGACGCGGCTTGGTACCAGACATGATGTCGTCGATCTGATCAGAATCGATTGTCTCGTATTCCATCAGTGCGTCTTTCATCATTTCCAGTTTATCGCGGTTATCGACCAGAATCTGAGTCGCACGCTGATAACAACGATCAAGCAGCTCTTTAACTTCAGAGTCAATTGAGCGCGCAGTATCGTCAGAAAGATGAGCCATCTGACCGCCACCTGAGTTACCCAGGTAACCGTTCTGCTCGTCTTCAGAGTACAGCTGAGCACCCAGTTTGTCTGAAAGGCCCCATTTAGTAACATAGTTACGCGCATACTTTGTAGCACGCTCAATATCGTTCGAGGCCCCTGTCGTCACACCGTCTTTGCCCAGTGTGAGCTCTTCGGCGATACGACCACCGTAGAGCGAGCAGATGTTGCTCTCGATACCACGTTTGCTGATTGAGTGACGATCTTCCTCTGGCAGGAACATAGTCACACCAAGGGCACGGCCACGAGGAATGATAGATACTTTGTAGACCGGATCGTGCTCGGGCACGAGTCGACCAACAATCGCATGACCAGCCTCGTGGTACGCCGTATTTTCTTTCTCTTTTTCAGACATGACCATGGTTTTGCGCTCGGCACCCATGAGGATCTTGTCTTTTGCCTTCTCGAACTCTTCCATCGTCACTTCAGAGCGATTCGCGCGAGCTGCAAAGAGAGCGGCCTCGTTCACCAGGTTAGCAAGGTCTGCACCCGAGAAGCCTGGAGTACCGCGAGCAATCAGAGATGCGTTCACATCATCTGCCACAGGTGCTTTTTTCATATGCACCTGAAGAATCTGTTCACGACCGCGAATATCCGGCAGACCGACCACAACCTGACGGTCAAAACGGCCCGGACGAAGAAGCGCTGGGTCGAGTACGTCTGGGCGGTTAGTCGCAGCAATCACGATGATGCCGTCATTAACCTCGAAGCCATCCATCTCAACCAGCAGCTGGTTCAGGGTCTGTTCGCGTTCGTCGTTACCACCGCCGATACCTACGCCACGGGAGCGACCTACAGCATCGATCTCGTCGATAAAGATAATGCAAGGAGCCTGCTTCTTCGCCTGCTCGAACATGTCACGTACACGGGAGGCACCGACACCGACGAACATTTCGACGAAGTCAGAACCGGAAATTGAAAAGAAAGGTACACGAGCCTCACCAGCAATCGCTTTCGCCAGCAGTGTTTTACCAGTACCAGGCTGACCAACCATCAGAACACCGCGAGGGATCTTACCGCCCAGCTTCTGATACTTGCCGGGTTCACGCAGGAACTCAACCAGCTCTTTCACATCCTCTTTGGCTTCGTCACAACCAGCAACGTCACCAAAGGTCGTCTTAATCTGGTCTTCACTCAGCAGCTTGGCTTTGCTCTTGCCGAAGGCCATCGGGCCGCCACGACCAGAACCGCCACCCTGCATCTGGCGCATAAACAGCATGAACACCGCGATAATAATGAGGATCGGCAGTGACGCCAGCAGCAACTGAGACAGGAAGCTCTGCTTCTCTGGTTTCTCGCCAATCACTTCGACGTCATTAACCAGAAGCGTATCCATCAGCTTATCGTCGAACGCGGGTAACACAGACTCAAATGCCTGCCCGCCACGAGAAGTCCCCTTGATGGATTGCCCGGAGATAGTCACTGATTCGACCTGACCGCTTTCGACAGCCTTCATGAACTCCGAGTAGGACCAGCTGTTACTGCGATCTACCGGGTTGAGCCCTTGAAATACCATCATCAGCACAGCGGCGATAACAGCCCATAAAACGAAATTCTTTGCCATGTGAGGCACCACCTTACTCGTACAGACCGCCACGCGGCCGGAATCACTCTGCTTAGCTTAGCAGCCAATGGTCAGGGACGAAAACCTTTAGCGACGATATACACCTCGCGCGATCGCGCTCGGGATGCCTTAGGTTTACGAATCATTACTTTCGCAAACGACTGTTTCATATCAGCCAGGTAAGCATCGAAGCCTTCGCCCTGAAACACTTTGGCTACGAAACTGCCGTTTGGTTTCAACACTTGACGCGCCATATCCAACGCAAGCTCTACAAGGTACATAGCGCCGGGCTGGTCAATAGACGACATACCACTCATATTGGGGGCCATATCTGAGATTACAAGGTCTACCGGTCGCCCATCGATGACATCGACAAGCTGGTCGTAAACTTCTTCGGTCGTAAAGTCGCCCTGAATGAAGGTCACGTCTGCGATAGCGTCCATTTCCAGAATGTCTGAAGCGATCACCAGACCCTTCTCACCAACCCGCTGAGCAACCACCTGAGACCAGCCCCCCGGTGCAGAACCGAGGTCAACCACCACAGATCCCGGACGTATCAACTTGTCTTTGTCATCCAGTTCAATCAGCTTGTAACTGGCCCGCGTACGATAGCCGTCCTGCTGTGCTTTCTGAACCCAGATATCATCAACGTGTTCTTTCAACCAGTCAGCACTGGATTTCGAGCGCGCCATAAGGCCATGTACTCCGTAATTTTACGTCTGCGAGGCACTCAGAGTGCAGTTATTCTCATGCACCTGAGGTATACTTTGGCCATATTTTACACCCTAAAGTCGAGCGACCGAACCCTATGGCGTTAAGCAACGAACAGAAGAAGGCCTACCGATCTATTGGCCATACCCTGAATCCTATTGTCACTGTAGCTGGCAATGGCCTCACCGAAGGCGTCATGGAAGAGCTGAACCGTGCTCTGGATGATCACGAACTGATAAAAATCAAAGTATCAGTAGGTGATCGCGAAGTTAAAAAAGCGGTTATCACTGAACTGGTGAAAAAGACCGCAGCAGAGCTGGTACAGCAGATCGGTAATACCGCCCTGCTTCTGCGCAGAAACCCGAAAGCTAAGCCAGCTCTGTCGAACCTGCAGCGCTGAGCGCCGCAAATCAGGACAAGTTAACCACCGTGCCCGCGCAGAGGTTGGATACCGAGCCCGCAGCGGGGATAATGCAAAATAAAAAAGGTTAAGCAGCGATGTCGAACATTGTTATTTCAGGCTCAGGCCTCTTTATTCCGCCACACACTATCTCCAACGATGAACTGATCGAAGCGTATAACGCCTACGTCGAAAAGTTTAACGCCGACAACGCTGCTGCTATTGAAGCAGGTGATGTTGATGCCCTGCCATCATCCAGCAGTGAATTCGTCGAGAAAGCTTCAGGTATTAAGTCACGCTACGTGATGTACAAAGAAGGCATGCTGGACCCTGAGCATATGGCCCCAGTGTTCAAACCAGCACTGGCTGGTGATGAGCCTGAAACAGTGACCATGGCGATTGCTGCAGGCCGTGAAGCGATGGAGCAGGCCAATAAAAAGCCTGAAGACATTGATCTGGTGATTATGGGTACGACCAATCATCAGCGCCCCTATCCATCCGCTGCAGTTGAAGTTCAGCAGAAACTGGGCATTAAAGGCTTCGCCTACGACATGGGTATCGCTTGTTCAACCATGACGTTTGCCATGATTAATGCCTACGCGGCCCTGAAAGCAGGCACAGCTAAATGCGCACTGGTGGTGAATCCTGAGTTTGCCTCACCTCAGCTGAACCTGAAGTCCCGCGACAGCCACTTCATCTTCGGTGATGTTGCGACCGCTGTGGTGATGGAACTCGAGGAAACCTGTACCGCCGATTACGCTTTCCGTGTACTCGACACAAAACAGATGACCACCTTCTCTGACAACATTCGCTGTGATGGGAACTACACCGATCACAACTTCAGTGACGACCAACTACCAGAAGACCGTCCTTACTTCCGCCAGAATGGACGTAAAGTCTTCAAAGAGTTACTGCCCCTGGTCACCGGCTTCATTACAGAACAGCTAGGTGAGAACCACCTTGAGGCCAGCGACCTCAAGCGCATGTGGCTGCATCAGGCTAACCTGACGATGAACATGTTTGCCGCCAAGAAGCTACTTGGACGTGAACCTGAAGCGAACGAGACACCGATCGTTCTTGATGAGTTCGCAAACACAGCGTCTGCTGGCTCTCTGATCGCTTTCCACCGCCACAAAGACGGCTTCGAAAGTGGAGAGAAAGGTCTGATCTGCTCATTCGGTGCGGGTTACTCAGTCGGCAGCCTGTTAGTCGAGAAAATATAACGCCTGACAGCCCGATCCTTAAAGCCGCACATGTGCGGCTTTTTATTTGCCTGATCTTTTTCTTGTACGACAAAGGCGACGTTAGCACGAAGCCGCTGATAAATATCGGATAATCTGACAAAATGAACGCTTGTCTAAACCAAGGTAAGATTCATGGGTCAGATTATCCAGACCGAAATGACCGAGCTGGTTACCCCCGGCATGGCCAACTTCTCCGGCAACATGCACGGCGGAGAATTACTTAAACTTCTCGATAAAGTCGCATACACCTGCGCAATGAGATACAGCGGCCACTATGCCGTCACCCTTTCTGTAGATAACGTACTGTTTAAGCAGCCCATTCACATTGGTGAGCTGGTCACCTGTCTCGCGACGGTCAACTACGTTGGCCGCACCTCGATGGAGATCGGCATCAAAGTCATCGCCGAAGACATTAAACTGAAAACCGTCCGCCATACTCATACCTGCTACTTCAATATGGTAGCCATGGACGAGAACAACAAACCAACGCCACTGCCACCGCTGGAACTGAAAGACGATGTTCAGGTTCGACGCTACAACAAAGCAATGAAGCGTCGCGAGGCCGGCAAGCGCCTGCAGAAAATGATGAAAGCCATTGAAGCGGATGATGGTTCGGATGAGCTGGGCGTAGATCTCGTCAGCTGCCCGTAACTCCAGCGCCAGGCAAAGAAAACAGGTCAGGCCACTTAGGCCTGATCTGCTATAAAACGGCTGATCAGCTCGCGCCAGATAGACTTACCCAGGTCGTCAAAGTCGGCCATGGTCGCTACCATCTCACTGCGGGCCCCTTGATCCACAATTTCTTCTGGCAGCAGAGGGTCATAAGCAATATCACGAAGCACCCGATCACCAATCAGGAAGCATTCCCGTGCAGCAACATCCAGCGGTTTATTCTCAAATGAGGACCGCCAGTTGAGCATCTCTTCTGTATTTGCTCGATAACGGGCATTGATCTCTGCAACCGGCCAGAGTGCTTCCGGTGAAGGTTCAGACTCCTCATTAAAACCGTCTGCGCGAAACACACACGCCTCAGATTCCAGCCCGAGATGGAACAGCTGTTGAGTAAGATCAGCTAAAGAAGCCTGCAGGTTATCAGGCCGGATGAGCAACCCCTGATAGAACTCACTGAAGCCCAGCATTTGTGTTGCCCTCTGGCGCTGGCGCAGCATCTTCCGATCACGCCGCCCCAAGTGCGCCGTGTAGATAGTGATCCATTGTCCTTCCCACGGCCGTACTTTGTCTTCTGTACGCCGCCAGGCACTCTGACGCTCAGCCAGATGCCGCGCTGCAGGGCCGAGCACATACACACCACGCTCAGTCAGATCCAACAGATCCTGTCGCGCAAGGCGATTCAGAGTGACCCTGACATTGTTTGCTTCAACAGAAAAAAGCTCTGCCATACGTACCATCACCTGCGCAGAGATGGGCTGCTGCGCCTCTTTAACAAGGTTCAGAATTAGTTTCTTTGCGGGGTACGGACTATCGGAGTCAGGCATAGGGGGTTCTTATCTTGTTGTGATCACATACTAACATATCAGCCTGAAAGGAATAATTACTAGACTCATCTCAAAATGCCATATACCGTAATATTTATAATAAAAAACCAGGTCTGGTGTGACATATGAAAGATGACAGAGATTTATTCGAAACCGGCCTGCTAAGAGAATCTGCGCGGCAGCGGCTAAACGATGCTCTTGGCGAAGACACTATCCGGCGGCTACAGCAGCGCTCTGATCTCCAGGGCGCCATCGGTGTAGCCAAATGCTGGTTCGCTATTTTCCTATTGCTGGGCCTCTCATGGTTAGCCATGGATATATTGAATTACTGGTCCATCCCCCTGGTTGCGCTGTGCCTCTTATTTTTGGGTGGACGTATACTCGCCCTGGCCATCCTCACTCACGAGGGTGCCCACCGGACTCTATTCGCCAACAGAAAGCTGAATGACACAGTAACTCATTGGCTATGTGCTGCCCCTGTCTATCTCGACCTGCTCAAGTACCGGCATCATCATGCCCAACATCACATTCATACCGGGACAGATAAAGATGTCGACCTTCCTCTGATTGAAGGCTTCCCTACTACCCAGAAATCCCTGATGCGTAAGTTCATGCGGGATTTCACCGGCCAGACAGGGCTGAAGTCACTGATTGGCCTGGCAATGATGAATGCCGAACTGATTCGTTGGAACGTTACGGGTGTCGTCGACCGCCTGGAGCGTCCGGGCTGGCAGAAACGCGATCACTTGCGCGCATTTTTTATCAATAGCCGACGCACTCTGATATTCCATACAGTATTCTTCGCAATCACATTCAGCCTTAACCTGACAGAACTTTTTGCACTTTGGTGGGCCGCCTACTTCTTCACTTACCCCTTCTGCATTCGTGTCAGAGCCATCGCCGAACATGCAGTAACAGAACGTACTGGAGATATGTTGAGAAATACCAGAACGACCCGAGCAGGCCTGCTTACCAGAGCACTCTTTGCACCATGCCATGTGAATTTCCATATCGAACACCACGCATTGGTTTCAGTTCCGTTCTGGCAACTGCCCGAGCTGCATAAACTGATGCAGGAAAAAAACATCACCCCTCCCCCGCCAAGCTACTGGCAGGTTCTGAAATTGGCAGCGTCTGCTCGCTAAGCTCTTTCTGGGGGCTCGCTAACGTAAATTTCAGACACAAAAAAGCCCGCAATTGCGGGCTCTTTCGTGAAATACAGAACCTGATGCAACACGCCTCAGATGTGTTTCACTTCATCGATTTCATATTCAACCGTACCGCTTGGGATATTCACCACAACGGTGTCCCCCTCTTCCTTGCCGATCAATGCACGAGCAATCGGCGAGGATACAGAAATACGATTATTTTTGATGTCGGCTTCGTCATCACCGACGATCCGGTATTCCACTTCCTCGTCGGTCTCGACATTGATGATGGTTACCGTCGTACCGAACAATACCTTACCGCTGTGCGGAATTGATTTAATATCAATTACCTGGGAATTAGAAAGCTTACCCTCAATGTCCTGAATGCGACCTTCAATAAAACCCTGCTGTTCGCGTGCCGCATGGTATTCAGCATTTTCTTTCAGGTCACCGTGCTCACGTGCGTCAGCAATGTCCTGAATAACCTTTGGGCGTTCAACTGTTTTTAACTGCTTCAGCTCATCACGCAGAGCCTTTTCACCTTCGACAGTCATAGGATACTTTTGCATCGTATTTTGACTCCCTTGCTATAGAAGATGCCCGAAGTCCGTTACTTCGGGCATCTGGATATTATTTTTAATGTCGTTATGTCATTCGCGATATCGGAATAGCGCACTTCGACTGAATTAAATCGAAGCGTGCAACTCCTGCAGACGACGAACTTCTTTCAGACCTTCTGAACGCAATGCTTCAACAACAGCTTCTGCCCCAGCCAGTGTGGTGGTGTAGTAAACTTTGTGCTGCAACGCGCTGCGACGAATGTCAGCAGAATCAACAATCGCTTGAGGGCCATCTGTCGTATTCACGATCAGAGCGATCTCGTCGTTCTTAATCATATCTACAATGTGTGGACGACCTTCATTCACCTTGTTAACGCGGGCACTTTCAACGCCTGCTTCACGCAGTACACGACAAGTACCGTCGGTAGAGATCAGCTTGAAGCCACATGCGATCAGACCTTTCGCTACTTCGACAACGCCTTCTTTGTCCGCGTCGCGGACTGACAGGAACGCCAGACCTTCATTCGGCAGGAATGCGCCTGCACCCAATTGAGCTTTGAAGAAAGCTTCACCGAAGGTGCTGCCTGCACCCATCACTTCACCGGTCGACTTCATTTCAGGGCCGAGAATCGGATCGACACCCTGGAACTTGTTGAACGGGAAGACCGCTTCTTTTACTGAGAAGTAAGACGGTACAATTTCGCTGGTGAAACCAAGCTCGGCCAGTGTTTTTCCTGTCATCACTTTGGCTGCAATCGCTGCCAGTGAAGTACCGATACACTTAGACACGAACGGAACCGTACGGGAGGCACGAGGGTTCACCTCAATCACGTAGATTTCGC
This sequence comes from Thalassolituus sp. UBA675, assembly GCF_002297765.1. Classification (NCBI taxonomy): domain Bacteria; kingdom Pseudomonadati; phylum Pseudomonadota; class Gammaproteobacteria; order Oceanospirillales; family Oceanospirillaceae; genus Thalassolituus; species Thalassolituus sp. UBA675. The sequence continues at coordinate 44,815 of NZ_DBNJ01000008.1, read as the reverse complement.
CATCCTGATACGCCAGCTGAGTGTTCATCAGACCGACAACACCAAGCTCCATCGCCATTGCCGCAACCTGTTCGCGCATTTTGTCCTGCACGTCTTTCGCCAGGCTGTATGGAGGCAATGAACATGCTGAGTCACCAGAGTGAATACCCGCCTGCTCAATGTGCTGCATGATGCCGCCAATAACAACTTGCTCACCATCACATACGGCATCAATATCAACTTCGATCGCACGATCAAGGAAGTGATCCAGAAGTACCGGCGAGTCGTTAGACACTTTAACGGCTTCGGTCATGTAGCGACGCAGCGCTTTCTCGTTGTTCACGATTTCCATCGCACGACCACCCAGTACATAGGATGGACGCACTACCAGCGGATAGCCGATCTCAGTCGCTTTAGCGATCGCTTCTTCCGTAGAAGTCACGGTCGCGTTCACCGGCTGCTTCAGACCCAGACGCTGGATCATCTGCTGGAAACGCTCACGGTCTTCAGCGCGGTCGATCGCTTCTGGTGACGTACCAATGATAGGTACACCTGCCGCCTCCAGCTCGTCAGCCAGTTTCAGTGGTGTCTGGCCACCGTACTGAACGATAACGCCTTTAGGCTTCTCTTTAGCAACGATTTCCAGAACATCTTCCAGAGTCACCGGCTCGAAGTAGAGGCGATCTGACGTGTCATAGTCGGTCGATACTGTCTCAGGGTTACAGTTGACCATGATGGCTTCGAAACCTTCTTCTTTCGACGCCAGTGCCGCGTGTACGCAGCAGTAGTCAAACTCAATACCCTGACCAATACGGTTAGGACCACCACCCAGAACGATGATTTTCTCTCGATCTGACGGATTCGCTTCACACTCTTCTTCGTACGTTGAGTACATGTAGGCGGTGTCAGTCGCAAATTCTGCCGCACAGGTATCCACACGCTTGTACACCGGATGGATATTCAGCTTATGGCGGTGCTTACGGACTGTCTTTTCAGTGACACCCAGCAGTTGCGCCAGGCGCGCATCGGAGAAACCTTTACGCTTCAGGCGGAACATGCGGTCGCCATTCAGCGCCTGCAGGCTGCTTTGCGCCACGGCCTCTTCTTCTTTGATCAGATCTTCAATCTGCACCAGGAACCAAGGGTCAATCGCAGAGTGCTCGTACACTTCTTCAACCGACATACCCAGACGGAAAGCATCACCCACGTACCAGATACGCTCAGACGCTGGCGTACGCAGTTCAGAAATAACCTTGTCGCGGGACATTGGGTCTTTCAGATCCACCATTGGGTCGAAACCAACAGAGCCCACTTCCAGACCACGCAGGGCTTTCTGCAGAGACTCCTGCTGAGTACGGCCGATCGCCATCACCTCACCCACAGACTTCATCTGAGTCGTCAGACGACCATCAGCCTGTGGGAATTTTTCGAAGGTGAAGCGAGGAATTTTAGTTACGACATAGTCAATCGATGGCTCAAAAGACGCCGGCGTCGCTCCGCCCGTAATGTCGTTCTGCAGCTCGTCGAGCGTATAACCGACAGCCAGCTTGGCCGCCACTTTAGCAATCGGGAAACCGGTCGCTTTCGATGCCAATGCCGATGAACGGGATACACGTGGGTTCATCTCGATCACGACCATACGGCCATCTTTCGGGTTGATACCGAACTGAACGTTAGAACCACCGGTTTCTACACCGATCTCACGCAGTACCGCCAGGGAGGCGTCACGCATGATCTGGTATTCTTTATCGCTCAACGTCTGTGCTGGCGCGACAGTGATGGAGTCACCTGTGTGAACACCCATCGCGTCAAAGTTTTCGATAGAACAGATGATGATGCAGTTGTCGTTTTTGTCACGAACCACTTCCATCTCGTATTCTTTCCAACCAATCAGAGATTCATCAATCAGCAGCTCGTTCGTCGGAGACAGGTCCAGACCACGGGTACAGATTTCTTCGAACTCTTCTTTGTTGTACGCGATACCACCACCGGTGCCACCCATGGTGAAGGATGGGCGGATGATGCAGGGGAAACCCAGAGTTTTCTGAACTTCACGTGCCTCTTCGATGCTGTGCGCGATACCGGCACGTGGACACTCAAGGCCAATTGCCTTCATGGCTTTATCGAAGCGGTCACGGTCTTCCGCTTTATCGATGGTGTCAGCGTTCGCACCGATCATTTCTACGCCGAACTTTTCCAGTACGCCCGCAGATTCCAGACCCAGAGCGCAGTTCAGTGCAGTCTGACCACCCATGGTTGGCAGCAGTACGTCAGGACGTTCTTTTTCAATGATCTTAGCGACGGCTTCGACAGTAATAGGCTCGATATAGGTCGCGTCGGCCATCGACGGGTCAGTCATGATGGTCGCTGGGTTAGAGTTCACCAGAATAACCCGGTAACCTTCTTCACGCAGTGCTTTACAAGCCTGTGCCCCTGAGTAGTCGAACTCACAGGCCTGACCGATAACGATCGGACCAGCACCGATAATCAGAATACTTTGTATGTCTGTACGTTTTGGCATGTCTCGGTATTTCCTGTTTCTGTTACTTCGCGGCCTGGGCAGCTTCAATCAATTCAATAAAGTGGTCGAACAGTGGCGCAACGTCTTTTGGACCTGGGCTCGCCTCAGGGTGACCCTGGAAGCTGAATGCCGGACGATCCGTCAACGCGATACCCTGCAGAGTACCGTCGAACAGCGACTTGTGCGTCGCCTTCACGTTCGCAGGAAGTGACGCTTCAGTCACAGCAAAACCGTGGTTCTGAGCAGTGATCATCACGCGACCCGTCTCGATGTCCTGAACCGGGTGGTTACCACCGTGGTGACCGTGAGGCATTTTTTCAGTCTGGGCGCCGGACGCCAGAGCCAGCAACTGATGCCCGAGGCAAATGCCGAACACAGGGATCTTAGTTTCAAGAATTTCTTTGATCGCACTGATGGCGTAATCACACGGCTCAGGGTCGCCCGGGCCATTGGACAGGAAGATACCGTCCGGATTCATTGCCAGCACTTCAGACGCGGGCGTCTGCGCCGGTACGACGGTCAGATCACAACCACGCTCTGCTAATAAGCGCAGAATGTTGCGTTTCACACCGTAGTCGTATGCCACGACTTTGAACTTAGGATCACTGACCTGGCCGTAACCCTGACCCAGCGTCCAGTCTGATTCAGTCCACTTATACGACTCTGAAACAGTGACTTCTTTAGCGAGGTCCATGCCCTTCAGACCCGGGAAGCCTTTAGCAGCTTCGACCGCTTCGGCGATAGCCGCGTCTGAGTGCGCGTCTTCACGTGCGATCATGCAGCCATTGAGAGAGCCTTTCTCACGAAGGATGCGGGTCAGGCGGCGTGTGTCGATGTCCGCGATACCCAGAACATTGTGTTCTTTCAGGTACACATCAAGCGCTTTCTGGTTACGGAAACTGGAAGCGATCAGTGGCAGATCACGAATGATCAGGCCCGTAGCATGAACCTCATTCGACTCTGCATCTTCATCATTAGTACCGTAGTTACCAATGTGTGGATAGGTGAGAGTCACCATCTGACGGGCATAAGAAGGATCGGTAAGGATCTCCTGATAACCGGTCATGGAGGTGTTAAAGACCACTTCCCCTACAGACAGACCTTCAGCACCGATGCTGGTACCTTTAAAGATGCTGCCGTCTTCAAGAGCTAGAATTGCTGGCGTAGACAAGACTCGTTCCCCGAACTTTGCGATAAAACTGGAAAGCGTACGTAGCGTGTTGATGCCTTCGTCGCCCATGTGTGAGCCGTAAAAAAGCGGGATGGTGACTTTTATGACTCCATCCCGCTTTCGGATCAATTCTGACAGTGCGAGACTGGCGTCCGCTGTACATACGTAAATTGCGCGGGATGATACAGAAATATTGACTGATTGTCCACGTGAGCTAATCCCACCAGACGTTTCCGCGAAGAGTTACAGCCCTGATACAAACTAATACTATTGTATAAGTTTTGTTATTAACGTATTCCCTTTTTTATCAGCCTTGCCCCATACTTGATGACCCATCAGGAAAATAATTAAACACGGGGCCAGACCATGCATGGAGAAGCGCACGTCCGCCGCAGACTGAATCCTTCCAAGCGCAAACAACTACTGATGAAAGACGCTATCTCAGTGTTTGCTCTTCGCGGTATCGGCCGGGCCGGGCACACTGAAATCGCTCAACGGGCCGGAGTCTCAGTTGCTACAGTTTTCAACTACTTCAATACCCGTGAAGCTCTGGTAGATGAAGTACTGGACGAAGTTGAACATTACCTCATCGACCTCTCTTTTTCCTCCGTCGAGAAACCAGGCAGTGCTGCAGAGGTTCTTGACCACTGCATCACCACTATCATTCAGACGTGTAAGACCTATCCAGACTATTTTAAGATATGGCTGGAATGGAGTTCTTCGGTTCGTGAAGATACATGGCCACGCTATCTCACATTTCAGAACCAGATGATGTCTCTGATAGAAACACAGATACAAAATGCCGTTAATGACGGTCGGCTGGCTCCCGGTCTGCCCGCTCATGACCGGGCCCGATGGGCCTTAGGCAATGCCCATATGCTGGTAATGATGGTTTTCAGTCCTGACACAGAAGACGAGTCTGCCATCCGCGAACTCATATCAAGAGGCTTCAGTCACACTCTTGGGGTTAGCCCCGCCTGACCCCTAGGGTTATAACGCGCCACACACGTGGCGTGTTCTCCGCTTGCGGCCCAGAACAACCTTACATAGCATGGCCTCTCGGGGTTAACCTATTAAAAATTATCACAACAAGAGACTCATACCGTGAAACGCGCAATGTTTTCCTGTGCGGCGGCCGCTGCATTGCTACTGGCCATACCTTTCAGTGCGCACGCTGAACCACAAGTCACAGAAATCGATGATTCCATCCCATGGGAAGTCACGTCCTCAGGCGACGACGTGGGCGAGGTCTCAACCTGGCGCCGTGAAATCCCGGGCGCAGACGTAAAACAGTTTCGCGGTGAAGTGATTCTTAACGAGCCCGCGCTGAATATTCTGCTGACCATCGATACACCGGAAGACCTGCACAAGTGGGTCTACTTCTGTCGCGACAGCGCGGCTGTCCCGCCGGAATACAGCTACATGGAATACAAGGGCGTATGGCCCGTCGCTGCCCGCTACGTAACGATCAAAAGCAAATCGTGGATCGAGAACGACGTGATTTACATCAGCAGCCGTAACGTAGACGAGGCTGTTCCAGAGCATGACAACATGGTGAAGATCCGCGAATTTTCGAACCTGTTTGAGATCACGCCACTTGGCGAAGATATGACGAAAGTACGCTTCACCACCTTCGTTGACCTTGCAGGTAAACTGCCTTCATGGCTAGCCAACGCGGTATCAAGCCGTGCTCCCTACGTGACACTGAGCGGCATGCGTGACTTGCTTGAAGATGGCGAACGTGACTTCAGTGACGCCTCTGTAGACGACCTTTCTAGCGTCGCTCAGGACAAAGACGGTCTACGTCGCCTGCTGGCTAAGCTTGATAATATCGACGACAGCGATCCACTGGACCCGAACGACGATTGATTGCTGATCAAACGAAAAAGGTCAGCAAGGAAGCGGAGTAACTAAGTTAACCATAAGCATTCCGCGCTGACTTTTAACGCCGCATGGGCAAGTTCAGGAGGTCAGCTTAGAAGCCTAAAACGTCCTGCATATCGTAAAGCCCCGCCGGCTGCTCGGTCAGCCACTTAGCCGCCCGCACCGCACCTTTAGCAAAGGTCATACGACTCTGCGCTTTGTGCGTTACCTCGACACGCTCGCCGTCGGTGGCGAACATCACGGTGTGATCACCCACCACGTCGCCGCCGCGAATGGTTTCAAAACCAATCTGCTTGTGTGGGCGAGCACCCGTCTGGCCTTCGCGGCCGTAACAAGCCACTTCGTTCAGATTCCAGCCCATGGTTTCTGCAACGACTTCGCCCATGCGCAGTGCAGTACCGGATGGCGCATCGACTTTATGACGGTGGTGCATCTCGATCACTTCGATATCACTGTCTTCACCCATCACCTTGGCTGCCATGCGCAGCAGGTTCAGACACAGGTTCACACCCACTGAGTAGTTCGGCGCAAAAACGATCCGGGTGTCCGCAGCGGCGGCTTTCAGCTTGGACTTCTGCTCATCGGTCAGTCCTGTCGTGCCAATCACAATGCCTTTGCCATGCTTCTGGCACAGTTCGACATTCGCCATGGTCGACTCTGGTGACGTGAAATCGATCAGTACATCGAAGTGAGGGATTGCTTCTTCGACCGAAGTGACAGCCTTCACGTCCAGGGTCGTGGCCAGACCAGCAATGGCACCGGCATCAACACCAACCATAGGGTCATTCTCAAGAACGATCGCACCTGCGACTTCAGCAGCTTCATCATTGTGGACGGCTTCGATCAGCACACGCCCCATACGACCGGCAGCACCGGTGATAGCAATTCGGGTCATTATTCTTCTGCTTTGTAGATAGGATAAATAGACGGCCTAAGGATACCGAAGGCATGAGGTAAGGAAAAGCGCGGGAAAGGCCAGAGTGTCGCGCATGGGGTGCGCTACTACAAATTACGACGCCAGACCGTTGACGAAGAAGTCAGTACAAGGCAAAAGAGGCCCGGAAACGCGCAGTGTATAAGTCATACATGAGCATTTCCGGGCCTCTTTTAACGCCGTAATGACGATGCAGGCAGGTCTGGTCAAATGTCCTCGAAGAAGCGTTTAACCCCCTCAAACCAGGATTTTTTTTGTGGCGAATGCTTTTCTCCCGTCAGCGACTCCTGAAACTTCATCAGCAGATCTTTCTGCTCTGAGTTCAGGTTCACTGGCGTTTCTACCTGCACACGGCAGAGCAGATCACCGGCGGTACCACCACGGACTGGCGTAACGCCTTTACCGCGCAGACGGAAGAGTTTGCCTGACTGTGTTTCCGCTGGGATCTTCAGTTTCACACGACCATCAAGGGTTGGCACTTCAAGTTCGCCACCAAGCGCTGCATCAACGATGCTGATCGGCACATCACAGTACAGGTTGCGACCATCCCGGTGGAACAACTCATGCTCTTTCACCGACACCTGAACGTAGAGGTCACCGGCTGGCCCACCCATGGCACCTGCTTCACCTTCACCTGACAGACGAATACGGTCACCGGTATCGACACCCGGTGGAATTTTCACTGAAAGCGTTTTGGTTTCTTCTTTCACTCCGCGACCGTGACAGCTGTTGCACGGATCTTCGATCATAGTGCCCTGACCACGACAGGTCGGACAAGTCTGCTGCACAGAGAAGAAGCCCTGTTGCATACGCACCTGACCCGCGCCACCACAGGTACCACAGGTCTTAGGTGACGTACCTGGCTTGGCTCCTGAGCCATCGCAGGTTTCACAACTTGTCAGGGTGGGTACACGGATTTTCTTCTCGATACCGCGCACGGCCTCTTCGAGAGAAAGCTCCATGGTGTAACGCAGATCAGAACCACGCTGTGGGCCACCGCGACCGCCCCGGCCACCGCCGCCACCAAAGATATCACCGAACACATCGCCAAAGATGTCGCTGAAGTTAGCACCGCCGCCACCGAAACCACCGCCACCGGCGTTCGGGTCGACACCTGCGTGACCATACTGGTCGTACGCGGCACGCTTCTGTTGGTCACCCAGAATTTCGTAGGCTTCAGTCGCTTCCTTAAACTTAGCGTCTGCATCTTTATCATCCGGGTTACGGTCCGGATGGTACTTCATCGCCAGTTTACGGTAAGCCTTCTTCAGCTCCTTCGCGTCGACATCCCGGCTAACACCGAGAACTTCGTAATAATCCCGCTTGGACATGATTCACCTGTTAATTAAAACCGCTTCGCAGCTCCGCTACGAAGTAAAACGCGGCAAACTGGTTGCCGCGTCCACTGTTCTTACTTTGACAAAGGCGTAACAAAAACTCGTCACGCAGTCTCCGGACCGTCGGCGAGGCCGCTAGCGCAAGGCGGAAAAGAGTGAGGAAGCGCAGTGTATAAGTCATACATGAGCATTCCGAACTCTTTTCCAACACCGCGATAGCAACGCAGCCAGGTCCGTATATTACTTGTCTTTTACTTCTTCGAACTCAGCATCCACTACATCATCATCTTGAGCGCTGCTGTCCGCCTGCTCTGCACCACCTGCGGCTTCCGCCTGTGCTGCCTGCTCTGCGTACAGTTTCTGAGCCAGAGATGAAGACGCCTCTGTCAGAGCATTGGTTTTGGCTTCGATGTTGTCTTTGTCGTCGCCTTTCAGTGCTTCTTCCAGGTCTGCGATGGCTGCTTCGATGGCTGATTTCTCATCATCGGTCGCTTTGTCGCCCGCTTCTTCCAGTGTCTTACGAGTCGCGTGGATCAGGCCATCTGCGGTGTTGCGAACCTGAACCATTTCTTCGAACTTCTTATCCGCTTCAGCATTTGCTTCCGCGTCAGACACCATTTTCTCGATCTCTTCGTCGCTCAGACCCGAGTTCGCTTTAATCACGATGGACTGTTCTTTGCCAGTCGCCTTGTCTTTCGCGCTTACGTTCAGAATACCGTTAGCGTCGATGTCGAAGGTCACTTCAATCTGTGGCATACCACGTGCTGCTGGCGGAATGTCTGCCAGGTCGAAACGACCCAGTGACTTGTTCTGCGCAGCCTGCTTACGCTCACCCTGTACCACGTGAATAGTCACAGCGGTCTGGTTGTCTTCTGCGGTTGAGAATACCTGCGATTTCTTAGTCGGAATCGTGGTGTTTTTCTCAATCACTGGGGTTGCTACGCCACCCATGGTTTCGATACCGAGGGTCAGCGGAGTCACGTCGAGCAGCAGAACGTCTTTAACATCGCCTGACAGTACCGCACCCTGAATCGATGCACCGACAGCAACTGCCTCATCCGGGTTAACATCCTTACGTGGCTCTTTGCCGAAGAACTCAGAAACCGCCTTCTGAACCATTGGCATACGGGTCTGACCACCCACCAGAATGACTTCGTCAATTTCTGACGCACTCAGATCAGCATCCGCAAGTGCAGTGCGGCATGGCTCGAGTGAACGCTTAACCAGCTCTTCTACCAGCGACTCCAGCTTAGCGCGGGTCACTTTGACGTTAAGGTGCTTAGGACCAGACGCATCAGCAGTGATGTACGGCAGGTTTACGTCAGTCTGCTGGCTTGAAGACAACTCAACTTTCGCTTTTTCTGCGGCTTCTTTCAGACGCTGCAGGGCCAGCGGGTCGTTGTGCAGATCGATACCGCTTTCTTTCTTGAATTCGTCCGCCAGGTATTCGATCAGACGCAGGTCAAAGTCTTCACCACCAAGGAAGGTGTCACCGTTGGTCGCCAGAACTTCAAACTGCTTCTCGCCGTCTACGTCCGCAACTTCGATGATAGAGATATCGAATGTACCACCACCCAGGTCGTATACCGCGATAGTACGGTCACCCGACTGCTTGTCGATACCGTACGCCAGCGCCGCTGCAGTTGGCTCGTTGATAATACGCTTGACTTCGAGGCCCGCGATTTTACCGGCGTCTTTTGTTGCCTGACGCTGTGAATCGTTGAAGTAAGCCGGAACCGTAATTACTGCTTCAGTCACTTCTTCACCCAGGTAGTCTTCTGCAGTTTTCTTCATTTTCTTCAGAACTTCTGCAGACACCTGTGGCGGTGCAAACTTATCGCCTTTCACTTCAACCCAAGCGTCACCATTGCCCGCTTCGATGATTTTGTAAGGCACCATTTTGATGTCTTTCTGAACGACGTCGTCTTTGAAGCGACGACCGATCAGACGCTTAACTGCGAACAGCGTGTTCTGTGGATTAGTAACAGCCTGACGTTTTGCAGACTGACCAACCAGAGTCTCGTCGTCGGTGTAAGCGATGATAGAAGGGGTTGTACGATCACCTTCGGCGTTCTCAATAACACGCGCCTTGTCACCGTCCATAATCGCAACACATGAGTTAGTGGTGCCGAGGTCGATACCAATAATTTTACCCATAATTGAATCTCCAATTTGCCGCCTGCTGCGGCTATCTGAAACTTTGTAAAAACAGCGTTATCTGTCGTTGTTAGCTATATAAGGTCACGTTTTTTGCTTTCAAGACCTTATTCCATACTTTTTATCAGGCATTCTCGTCGATCTGAGCGGCGCCTTTGCTGACCATCACCATCGCTGGGCGTAACAGACGGCCATTCAGGGTGTAGCCCTTCTGCATTACTGCCATCACTGTGTTCGGCGCCAGCTCTGCATTTTCGACCATGCTCATTGCCTGATGTAGCTCTGGGTTGAAAGGCTCGCCTTCCGGGTTTACCTGCTCAACTTTGAAGCGTTCAAGCGAACTGATTAAGCCGGAAAGGGTCATTTCCATACCTTCACGGATCGCTTTGGTCGCTTCTTCTTCCGGCGCTGCAGCCAGACCGCGCTCCAGATTATCGACAACGGTCAACATTTCGTTGGCGAACTTCTCGACAGCGAACTTGTGCGCCTTTTCGACGTCCTGCTCTGCACGACGGCGAACATTCTGCATTTCAGCCTGCACACGCAGGACCTGATCTTTGGCTTCTGCCACTTCCGCACGGGCAGCTTCCAACTCAGCATCAGCCGGGGCTTCTGCCTCTACCTCAGTGTCTTCAACAGTTTCCTGTTCGGCAGCTTCTTCCAGAATTTCTTCCTGGGGTTTCTGTTCTTCAGACATCAGTCACCTCTGTCATCGGTCTTAATTCATATCGCTGTCGGCTATATGGGGCCGGCCGTTGGCAGTTCAACCCCTGTTTTCAATCCCTGATCCTGGAAAACACCTTGACAGGAATCGATACTGTATATAAAAACACTGTATATACATTCAGATCAGAGGATGTCGTATGCTGACCTCACTGTCGATTCATCAGTTTGCCCTGATCGAGCATATGGAGCTCGATTTCTCTCAAGGCATGACGGTTATCACCGGTGAAACCGGCGCCGGTAAGTCTATTCTGCTGGGCGCACTGGGGCTGACACTGGGGCAACGTGCAGAAGCCGGAGCAGTGCGACAGGGGCAGGATAAAGCCGATGTCGCTGCTACGTTCTCTACCAATACCGCCGCTCTGGAGTGGCTCAGGCAGCATGAACTCCCCGCCGACGACGATAACGTCATACTTCGTCGGGTCATTTCTGCAGAAGGTCGCTCGCGAGGCTATGTGAATGGCCGACCAGTATCCGCTGCTGACCTTCGTGATCTTGGCCAGCACCTTATCGGCATTCACTCGCAACACGCACATCAACGGTTGCTGGAGAAAGACGCCGCCCGCGACATCCTGGACGCCTATGCAGGGTTAAACCCGCTCGCAGAGACGGTTCGTCGTGGATTTTCAGCCTGGAAGAAAGAAGAGAAGCGCTTACAGACACTGCGCGAATCCAGCAGCGAACTTCTGGCGCAAAGACAACTGCTTGAGTATCAGGTCAGTGAATTGCGCGAACTGGACCTGAAAGAAGACGAGCTCAACGATCTGGAGCTCGAGCAAAAACGGTTATCCGGTGCAGAGAACACCTTGATCTGTGGCCAGTCGGCCATGATCGTCTGCAACGGTGGAGACTCCGGCGACGATGCTGCCAGCCAGATGATTCATCGGGCACTGCAGGAGGTCGATAACATCAACGATACACACCCCCTGCTCGACGAAGTCCGGGACATGCTGAATCAGGCACAGATTCAGCTGGACGAAGCGGCCAGCTCCCTGCAGCGGTATCTTGATAACATCGATATGAACCCACATCGTCTGCAGCAGATCGATGCTCGCCTGAGTGAACTGTACAGCATGGCGCGCAAACATCAGATCCGGCCGGAGTCGCTATATGCACACTGGCAGGAACAGGAAGCGACACTGGAAGCCATGAGCCTGTCGGACGATGACCTTGAAGCACTGGAAGAAGAAGTGGCCAATCTCAGAGCGATCTGTCTGAAAGACGCTCAGCAGCTGTCTGCTAAGCGTCAGAAAGCGGCCAACAAACTGAGTAACGCAGTAAGCAGTCACTTCGACTCTCTTGGCCTTGGCAAAGCCATTTTCACAACCCGCTGTGATGAGTTGTCTGAGGACGACCTGAATCCCCACGGGCTGAACTTTGTTGGCTTTGAAGTGCAGACCAACCCAGGAATGCCTGCTGGCCCTCTGGCTAAAGTGGCTTCCGGTGGCGAACTCTCACGAATCAGTCTGGCGCTTCAGGTCGTCACTGCAGCAACGTCTCATACCCCATGCCTGATCTTCGATGAAGTCGACGTAGGTGTAGGCGGCGGCACTGCCGAACGTGTTGGGCGCCTGATGCGCGAACTTGGTGGCCAGGCCCAGATTATGTGTGTGACCCATCAGCCTCAGGTGGCGGCACAGGCGCACAATCACTTTCAGGTGAGTAAAGTCAGTGGTGATTCTGCGACGCATACCAGCATCCGCACGCTAAGTACCTCTCAGCGTAAAGAAGAGCTGGCGCGCATGCTGGGCGGCGTTGAAATCACTCAACAGACACTGGCTCATGCGGGTGAAATGCTGGCCATGGCAGGTTCTTAAGGCGTCTGGCTCATAACGTATCAGTAGGTATAAACAGATATAAAAAAGAGCCGCAATTGCGGCTCTTTTTGATTGTACTTGCTAATAATAGCCTGACGTCACTTCTTACGAACGTACAGTACCAGGCTGTGATCAACCAGATCAAAGCCATGTTCTTCAGCAATTTCGTGCTGCAGACGCTCAATCTGTTCGTTAGAGAACTCAATCACGGTGCCATCTTCGACGTTCACCATGTGATCGTGGTGCTCTCCACGTGCAAGTTCGAATACAGAATGGCCGCCATCGAAGTTGTGACGTTCAACCAGACCCGCACTTTCAAACTGAGTCAGTACACGATAAACAGTGGCAAGACCCACGTCTTCACCCGCGTCGATCAATGAACGATACACGTCTTCAGCACTCATGTGCGCTTCTGGGTTACTCTCAAGAATACTGAGAATTTTGACTCGGGGCAGCGTGACCTTCAGGCCCGCTTTACGAAGTTCCATGTTCTGTTCTGACACGGTATTCCTCTATCATTTCACAGTGGATGGGGTGATCAGGTATCATCCCGTCCATTCTTAATAACTAATGCCCGGATTTAACCCTGACTATGCGAGCTTTAATTCTGACCGGATTACTGGGTTTTGCAACCCTTTCCGGCTGTACCTTCCCAGGTGTCTACAAACTCAACGTTCAACAGGGCAATATCGTTACCCAGGACATGTTGGATCAGCTGGAGCCCGGCATGACTGAACGTCAGGTCATTTACCTGATGGGCAACCCTGTCGCCAGAAACCCATTCTCAGATCAGCGCTGGAATTACATCTACACCCTCGAAGTGAGAGATAAAATCGCCAAACGCTATCAGGTTACGTTGCATTTCGACGACGCTGCGCTTTACAGCCACTACAGTGGTGAGATTCCGCCCGAAGAGTTCAGCGAAGAAAACCAGACCAGCGAAGTGCCGCCTGAAGAGCGCAACCCGACGATCCCGACCGTCGAAGAGTAATTACCCTTCGGCTTTCTTTGCCTTGGCAGCGCGATTGGCACGCGCCTGCTTAGGATCAATAATCAGGGGACGGTATATCTCTACCCGATCCCCTGCTTTCAGTACTTCAGTGTCAGGCGAACGCACTGCCTTACCGAAAATTCCAAACTTGGCGGCACTCAGATCCAGTTCTGGAAACTCGTCCACGATGCAGGATGCCTCAACAGCCTGAATCATGGTTGTGCCCGGCACGACATCAATCGCGATAATTTTTTGCTTATCAGGCAAGGCGTACGCCACCTCAACCTGAATTTTTTCGTCACTCATATATTTCCTTCGCGCGCTTAACAAACGCGTCGACCATCATTCCGGCTACCTGCTTAAATAGCGCTCCCATGGCGGCTCCGGCAATTCGGCTGGCCATTTCAAACTCAAGCTCAAGCGTTACTTTGCAGGCCTCATCAGACAGCTTCTGAAAGTGCCAGGTACCGGTGAATTTGCTGAATGGCCCTTCAACCAGACTGATTTTCATCGTTTCCGGGCGATTGAGTTCATTACGCGTCGTAAAGCTCTGCTCAAAACCGGCTTTGGCGAGCGTTAGCCTGGCCTCGATAAAATCCTCAGACTCATCGATCACATGCGTCGATTCGCAGCCCTGAAGGAATTCAGGGTACCGACGCACGTCATTCACCAGGTCAAACATTTGCTCTGCGGTATGTAAAACAAGCGCGCTTCGCGATATTCGGGTCATCTGACTCAACCAACTGTTAATTCAATAGGGCACATCATTAAGGCCTCACAGAAGGCCATGATAAAACACGAATAATACCGCGAGCGGCGATACAACTCGAATCATAAAGCGCCAGAGAGTAAGCAGCCGCTCACTTTTCATACGTGCTTCATCTGCAATGGCTCTGCGGGTCATAAACCACCCGACAAACAGAGATATCAGCACACCGCCCACTGGCAGGAGGATGTTCGTCGTCAGGAAGTCGAGTACATCGAAGAAGGTTTTACCTTTCACTTCGTACTCAAGCCCACCTGTTGAGCCCAATGTTTCCTTCAAAACGGCGACATCCGCGTACAGTAAAAAGTCATCCTGCTGCACGTCACCTTCAGCATCGACTCCTGACACAGTAACGAAATACTGATGGTTCTCCCAGTGATTGAATGACATCACAGTACCCAACCCCATCACCCAGGCCAACGCGCACACGGCGATCGTGGCACGACCACGGCTGAACCCTTTCTCTACCGCCCAGGCAACAGCAGGCTCAGCCAATGAAATAGCCGAGCTCCAGGCTGCAATCGCTACCAATACGAAGAACACCGTGCCAATTACAATGCCGCCAGGCAACTGACCAAACGCAATAGGTAATGTCTGGAACATCAGTCCCGGACCCGCACCAGGCTCCAGACCATTTGAAAAAACGATCGGGAAGATCACCAGCCCCGCGACCAGAGCCACCAGTGTATCCAGTGCGCCTACGGTAAGAATGGTTTTACCCAGTCTGGAGTTCGCTGGCATATAGGCTCCGTAAGCCATAATCGCGCCCATACCCAGCGACAGCGTAAAGAATGAGTGTCCAAGGGCAGTGATAATCGCTTCCTGAGTCAGCTTTTCAGGCTCAAAACGAAACAGGAAATCCCACCCCTGACTGAACCCTGGGGTAGTCAGGCTGTATCCCAGCAGCACCAGCAACATCACAAACAGAAGCGGCATCAACAAACGTAGAGACGTTTCCAGCCCACGGTGAACGCCTCGTGAAATGACAAATCCGACGAGAAAAAGAAACAGTGTGTGATAACCAATCAGAGTCGCCGGATCTGCCAGCAAACCACCAAACAAGGCGCCTGCATCTTCGGCGCTGATATCTACAAAGGTGCCAGTCACCATCGCCTGAGAGTAATAAAGCGTCCAGCCAGCGATGACACTATAAAACGACAGAATAAAGAAACCTGCGACCGCGCCCATCCAGCCGATGCCCGAGAAAAACTCTGGCGCTTTGTACTTGGTAGTCAGGCGATGCATCGTATTAATCGGGCTCATCCGGGCCTTACGCCCCAACAACACCTCGGCCATCATGACCGGAATACCTACCGACAGAATGCACAGCAGATACACCATCACGAATGCCCCACCCCCGTATTCACCGGTGATGTAAGGGAACTTCCAGATATTACCTAATCCTACAGCCGAACCCACGGCCGCAAGAATGAATGTCCAGCGACTAGCCCAGATACCATGCATACCGCGCTTATCTGACGTCATTACCATTATCCTTATTCTGCGAAGGGGCTATTGTCCGAAATTTAAACGTTTGCCTCAAGCGCACCCCTCTGCCCTTCAGACTCACTGTCAGTTATACTGACGCGATGAGTAAAAAGAAAAAAGCCAATAGCGGCTCCTCAACAATCGCGCTGAACAAAAAGGCCAAACACGATTTCTTTCTGGAAGATAAGCTCGAAGCAGGTCTTGAGCTGGTCGGCTGGGAAGTGAAATCGATTCGTGAAGGCAAAGTTCAGCTGCTGGATTCCTTTATCGAGTTTCATCGTGGTGAAGCCTGGCTGCATAATGCCCAGATTACACCGATGACTCAGGCATCAACGCACGTTGTTGCTGAACCTCGCCGCCAGCGCAAGTTGCTGCTGCATCGTCGTGAGATTGAGCGTTACTCACAGAAGGTACAGGCGAAAGGTTATACCTGTGTCTGCACTGCACTCTACTGGAAGGGGCATCACGTCAAAGCCGAGATTGCCCTCGCCAAAGGTAAGCAGAGCCATGACAAGCGCAACACGGCCAAAGACCGTGACTGGGCGAAGCAGAAAGAACGCATTATGAAGCACTCAGTGCGCTGACAGCTCACTGCAACCTGTGCTATATTAGCGACTGTTCTGGGGTTGAACTTCCACTAATTAACCCTATCTAAAGAACAAGGATCAGAAATGATCCAGCTCCTGGCTGAGAGCGACCAGAATTCGGGGATGATCTGGATTCGACGTTGATTACAAAGCTATGGGTGCATGCCGAGAGCGTACGACGATCTCGTAAATAAACGTTGTACATTTAAATATTCGCAAACGACGAATCTTACGCACTAGCGGCCTAATAGCCCCGCTTACCTCCGAACCCGGGTTCCTGTAACCGGGGGACGAGGGCGCAGCCCTACAGGATCGTCCGGAGGCTTTGCTGGGAGCCAAAGGACTAAACGTAATCCAGCTCGTTCCGAACGGCCTGTCTCTCGGCCCGTGACGAACTAAATCAATAGAGAAGACTAAGCATGTAGATCCTCTAGTGGAGGATTGGCGGACGCGGGTTCAAATCCCGCCATCTCCACCAAACAAATAAAAAGGCCCCACCTGTTTTTCAGGTGGGGCCTTTTTATTTGTCTGACGATTGTGATTCTGAATCGATCATAGTTCCGGGTTCTTCTGATTGCCTGGAGCAATCAGTACCGCCGCAGGCGCCCGAAGGGGCTGGGCCATTGATGGCCCAGAGTACAATCCCGCCTCTGTCTCCGGCCGGGCCTTTTTATTTGTCTGAGGATCACAATTCTAAACTCATCCTATTCCCAATTTCTTCTCGCATAATTGCTCGAAGCAATCACACCGCAACCCGCTTATCCCGCGGCGCATACTCAAAAACATCAGAGTAGCAGTTCGCTTCAGTTAGCCCATACGGTGCCAGCTGATCAATAGTGCCATACACCATTCGAGGCGACCCACAGAGGTAAGCGACTGTATTATCTGAGACGTATTGATCTTCCTGGATGACTTCGAAAATAAATCCCGTGCGCCCGTTCCACTCTGGATGTTCAGATTCGAGTATGGGTGTAAAACTGAGGTTTTCGTCCTGAGTTTCCCATTCCCGGAATTCTTCGAGCAGGTAGAAGTCATCAATATTTTTATTTGACCAATACAGTCTGACGTCTGCACTCGGATCTCTTGCTACTATTTCTTCGGCCAGACATTTTATTTTTGATATCCCCGACCCTGCCGCGACCAGCAGATGGGGTTGTTTCAGGTTGCTTTGTAAAAAAGCGCGCCCCATTGGCAGTGCCACGTTCAGGTGTTCCTGGCGGCCACAAATTTGCACAAGGCGACGTAACAGCTTTTCGGTGAACAGACTGCCGTTCTGTATGAAGAGTTGTAACCTGCCCGGTTGTTTACTGTCAGGTCGATTAGCGACCGAGTAAAACAAAGAGTGAGCCTGCCCATCAATATCGATATTCAACTGTAAATAGTGGCCAGCAATATAGCGTAGGGCAGCATCTGTCGACGATTCCAGCTCCACCTGGAATGTGCCCCGGTTGAGGAAGCGTACACTCGCTACCCGGCACTCATGGGAATATCGTTCTGGTATGTCTACTGCAGCCACTTCACTCATTATTCATCCACTCACGTTGTTAGGGCCTGTTAACACTAATTAAACAGGCCCTCGGTGCCCGCTTCCGGACTCTGACCTCTGATGGTGGATAAGCTTAGAAAACTCGTTCAATGAATAAAAATGGTATATTTTCACCATTCAATTACTTTTCTTCATCATTAGATGGATAAGCCATGATCGAACGTAGTCATCTCAGAATCATTCAGGCCGTCGAAGAGCATGGCTCACTGACGGCCGCTGCCAGAGAGCTGTGCGTCACTCAGTCCGCACTCAGTCATACGGTGCGCAAACTCGAAGACAACCTGGGAACGCCTGTCTGGCTTCGCGAGGGTCGCAGTCTCAGACTCACTCAGGCAGGCCGGTACTTGCTCAACATCGCCAACCGGGTGCTGCCTCTGCTCTTTCATGCTGAAGATAAACTGAAGCAGATGGCTATGGGGGAGCGTGGCACTCTGCGTATCGGGATGGAATGTCACCCATGCTACCAGTGGCTCCTGAAGGTAGTGTCTCCGTTTCTGGACACCTGGCCTGATGTGGATGTCGACGTTAAACAGAAATTTCAGTTCGGTGGTGTCGGTGCCCTGCTTGACTATGAAATTGATCTGCTGGTCACTCCTGACCCGTTTTACAAAAGTAACCTGAGCTTTACCCCAGTGTTTGATTACGAACAGGTACTAGTGGTGCCCAAAGATCATACTCTCACGAATCAGCCATTCGCGGAGCCAGAAGACTTGCGCAATGAGGTCTTGCTGACCTACCCCGTCGCCACCGACCGTCTGGATATCTACTCACAGTTTCTGACACCTGCGGGAGTAGTCCCCAAGCAACATAAGACCAGTGAGACCACTGAGATCATGCTGCAAATGGTCGCTTGTCAGCGCGGTGTTGCTGCCTTGCCTCGCTGGTTAGCAGAAGAATATTGCCAGCGACTACCACTCGATGTTGTTCGCCTGGGAGAACAGGGTATTGCGAAGCAGATCTTCCTGGGGACGCGGGAAGGCGACGAGGAGATCGGTTATCTGAAGGCCTTTATTGATCTCGCGAAAGACTACGAGCACCCCTTTTCTGCCTGAGCCAGTGGAGGATTTACCCTACTTAGGTGTACGGCCATTTTCAGAGCCATGCTGGGTGGGGAGCCCTCGTCGCCCACCAACCCATTACAATCCCTCATGCATTGATTATATAAAATCAATTTTACTCATATATAAAAAAGCGTAAAACGTGCTCTCAGATCGTATCCGAGACGGTATTGAGTCAGTTTCGGAACGACGACATCGAACACTGAACCTGGGAAACGGGAGATACGCAGTCATGAGTAACGGTTTTTCATACACGATCAAGCGTGTGATCTTTGATGAAGATTACACGCCCTCCGATGCCACGCGCGTCACCACTAACTTCGCCAACCTTGCCCGGGGTGAGCAACGCGAAGCAAATCTGCGCAGCGCCTTGCGAATGATTGACCGCCGCTTTAATGCTCTGGCTCCGTGGGATAACTCACGTGGCGACCGTTACTCGCTTGAGCTTGAAATTATTTCTGTCGATATTGATGTCGAGGGCAATGGCCACGGCTTCCCCTCTATTGAGATACTCAAAACCAATATTATCGATCATAAGACCAATAAGCGTATCGAAGGGATCGTAGGTAATAACTTTTCGTCGTACGTGCGCGACTATGACTTCAGCGTACTGCTTCGTGAATACAATGCTGGCCAGAAAAAATTCAGTATTCCCGAAGACTTTGGCGAACTGCACGGCAAGCTATTTAAAGACTTTCTTAAGTCCGACACGTACAAAGAGAACTTCAGCAAATTACCCGTTGTCTGCCTCAGTGTTTCAGACACCAAAACGTATCACCGCACTGAAAACCAGCACCCGGTTCTTGGGGTGGAATACACTCCGAATGAGACCTCGCTGACAGAACAGTACTTCCGAAAAATGGGCTTCGACGTCCGCTATTTTATGCCGCCAGACAGTGTCGCTCCACTGGCATTTTACTTTATCGGTGACCTGCTTACGGACTACACGAATCTGGAACTGATCAGCACCATCAGCACCATGGAAACCTTTCAGAAGATTTATCGGCCTGAAATTTACAATGCTAATTCCGCCGCCGGGTACGAGTATCAACCTGATCTGACACACAGTGATCACTCACTTACTCAGGTTGTGTATGACCGCGACGAACGCAGCCAGCTGGCAGTTAAACAGGGCAAGTTCGCCGAAGAACACTTCATTAAGCCGTACCAGAAAATTCTTGAAAAATGGTCAGCCGATTTCGCCTGAACTATTAACTGTATTCAGATAGAGCTAACAATGAAAAAGCTACTTCCAACGTCAACGGCAGGCAGCCTGCCTAAACCCACATGGCTAGCAGAACCCGAGAAACTCTGGTCGCCATGGAAACTCGAAGGTAAAGCGCTGCTCGATGGGAAGCAGGATGCCCTACGCGTCTCGCTTCAGGAACAACTGGCCGCAGGCATCGATATCGTCAGTGATGGTGAACAGACCCGCCAACACTTTGTGACCACCTTTATCGAAAATCTGAGCGGCGTCGATTTTGAGAATAAGAAAACCGTGCGTATCCGCGACCGTTACGACGCCAATGTACCTGGGGTGATTGGTCCGGTGAGTCGTCAGAAATCGGTGTTTGTTGAAGATGCTAAGTTTCTGCGCGGTCAGACAAGCCAGCCGATTAAGTGGGCTCTACCCGGGCCTATGACTATGGTTGATACCCTCTACGATGATTACTATCAGGATCGTAAGACACTCGCATTCGAGCTCGCCAAGGCTCTGAATGAGGAGGCTCGTGAGTTACAGGCGGCCGGCGTTGATATTATTCAGTTTGATGAGCCAGCCTTTAACGTATTCCTCGATGAGGTTAATGGCTGGGG
This sequence comes from Thalassolituus sp. UBA675, assembly GCF_002297765.1. Classification (NCBI taxonomy): domain Bacteria; kingdom Pseudomonadati; phylum Pseudomonadota; class Gammaproteobacteria; order Oceanospirillales; family Oceanospirillaceae; genus Thalassolituus; species Thalassolituus sp. UBA675. The sequence continues at coordinate 24,041 of NZ_DBNJ01000008.1, read as the reverse complement.
CCTCGAAGCGCTGGAAATAGCGACGGAGGGTCTGACCTGTGAGACCGCTGTGCATATCTGTTATGGCTATGGCATTAAAGCAAATACCGACTGGAAAAAGACACTCGGTGCTGAGTGGCGTCACTACGAAGCAACGTTTCCTGCGATTCAGAAATCCAGCATTAATATTGTTTCACTTGAATGCCATAACGGCCGCGTCCCGATGGAAGTTCTGACTCTACTTCACGGTAAGAAGATTATGGTGGGCGCCATCGACGTAGCAACCGATACGATTGAAACGCCAGAAGAAGTCGCGGCGACGCTTCGTGAAGCACTGAAATACGCCGATGCCGATAAGATTTATCCTTGCACAAACTGTGGTATGGCCCCTCTTTCACGGGAGACTGCACGTCAGAAGTTGCAGGCTCTGGCGGCTGGCGCAGAGATCATTCGCAAAGAACTGGCGGATTAAACATGGATATTATTGAATTTATGTCGGGTCACCTGATGACCATTCTGGCATTGGTAGTGACAGGGGTATTCGCTGGAATTCTTGCTGGGCTGCTGGGTGTCGGCGGCGGTATTGTGGTTGTGCCTGTGCTGTATTTCCTGTTTCAGGGATTTGGCGTTTCGGCCGACTCAGCCATGTTAGTCGCGACAGCCACTTCACTCGCAACGATCATTCCGACCTCCATCAGTTCAATCCGCTCACATCACCGGCTTGGCAATGTAGATCTTGATCTGTTTAAACGCTGGAGTCTGTTTATCCTGACGGGTGTTCTGGCAGGAAGCTGGCTGGTAACTCGCGCAGACGGCGACTGGCTGACCCTCCTGTTCGGTATCATTGCAACACTTGCGGCACTGAACATGTTGTTCAGAGCAGGAAAGCCCGCATTGTTCCCGGGATTACCCAATCCTGGCGGCCAGGCCGTCATGGGATCGTCAATCGGTTTTTTCAGTGCGATGGTCGGTATAGGTGGGGGCACGCTTTCTGTACCACTGCTTACCCTGTTTAACTATCCTGCGCATAAAGCCGTGGGAACGGCAGCGGCAATCGGGCTAATTATTGCGTTGCCAGGCGCACTGGTGATGCTTTTACTAGGTACGACCCCAGAAGATGCACCCGTTGGCACCTTTGGTTTAGTCAACCTGATCGGCTTTATCTGCATAGTGCCGTTGACGGTACTGTTCGCACCCGTGGGCGCCCGGCTTGCCTCATCACTTGATGCGGGATTGCTCAAAAAAATCTTTGCCATTGTTCTGCTGTTTACCGGGTTACGTATGTTGGTACAACTCTCGCTGTAGTTCACGTCATAAATCGCCTGACTGCCTGGCCAGACTCTAGCGGACACTCTCTGCAGGAGACTGTATGAGCGGTCAGGCTTTTTCTCCACTCAGAGTCATCTCACTTAATTGCCTTACTCCTCGCTTTAACCTTATCCTCTTGAGCCGATTCGTGGTTACTAGTCATGGCCTCGACGTAATCCCCCAATCCAGGCCCAACTGTATTCAACAGTTCCTTTACTCTTCTTTCAATGCTCAACACTCAGCCAGATAGACACCCGTCAATGAAAGGTAAATTTCCCGGTCAATAAGATAGATTGTGACTTGTATGCACTACTTTGCTGCGACTTGGGGCTATTCTGGACGCTGTACTGAAGATCACCGACATCGGGTATCTCAGAATCTAACAATAAGGAGCACGGTTAAGTGCCAGTTCAGAACATCACCAGGGGAATACGTTACACAGCACACCAGTGTGCTGTGACGCTTATCGCCTGTCTTTTATTGATGTTTACTCTTCAACTTAACGCGAGTGAAGCTCGGAGCCTGGACCTGCAACAGCTGACAGACGAACTCGCTCTCTCGAACTACGTAGTGCAGGTTCAGCCCGACGAAGGAGAAGACAACCTCTCAGAAATCATGAGCCTGCCGGATAACCGCTGGTCTGGTGTTCCTCAAACCAGCCGAAGCCTGGGGCGCGACTATGGTACCACCTGGTTCCGCGTTGATCTTACGGGCACGAATAATCTGAAGGCAGACAGCGCTTACTACTCGATTACCCTCACTATGATTTCATCGATGTCTTTCTGGTATCTGAATCGGGTGTGGTACAGAGCTTTTATACCGGCGACCAACGTGGCTTTCACTCCCGCCCTGTCGACCAACGAACGTTTCTGTTTCCTCTTGAAAAGCTGAATCAGTCGACAGACGCTAAGGTGTATTTCCGCATCAGCACTCCAGGTCCACTACTGATCCCTTTCAGTCTGGTGACCGGTGCTGAGAGCAGACTCCAGGATCGTAATACATCGATGGCCCTTGGTATTTACTTCGGTATTCTGCTCATCATGTTCGCCTACAATGCCTTTATTTCAGGCTCTCTGCGCGATACAGCTTACATCTATTATCTCGTGTATATGGCGAGTGTCGGGCTACACCAGTTAACTCTTCAGGGGCTTGGGTATCAGTACTTCTGGCCAGACACGTCTCTGTTCGACAATAACTTTGCAGTCGCACTGAGTAGCGCGCTGGTGCAAGGCACTGCTGTCTCTGACGATTCTGATTGCCGCTCTTCTGGCGCACCGGGCTCACGCCATCGAAACCGTCCATTTCACCGGTGACAAAGTCAGTCTCTTACCGCTACTCGAGTTCGTATCAGAGCGGAACGGAGAAACGCTGGACGAAATACTCGTGCGTCCGGAAGAAGACTGGCACCACCGCCAGAACATTAACAACAACCTCGGGCAAACCAGCCAGCCGGTCTGGGCGAGAGTACGCCTTGCCGGCGTGTCTGAAGCCTTCGGGCAACCCATTGTGCGCCTCAACTACCCACATCATGACTACGTCGACTTCTACCTTTTTGAGCGTGGAAGAATGATCCGTCACTTCTCAGCAGGTGACCAGCTGCCATTTGATAGTCGCCCTATTGATCAGCGAACCTTCTGGTTCCCGCTTGACGATGCGAGCGCCGATGAGCAGGAAATCTACATCCGGATATCTACACCCGGCCCGCTGCTGATGCCATTGGATCTGATGAACTACAAGGAAGCCGCTGAAGAAGAAAAACTGCTGTACCTATGGGCAGGCGCCTTCCTCGGAATTATCGCCATCATGGCGCTCTATAACCTGTTTCTGTACTTCTCGCTGACGGAAAGCTCGTACATCCTCTATGTACTTTACCTCCTCAGTGCCGGCGTTATGCAGGCCACCATGTTTGGCTTTGGTGAGCAGTATTTCTGGGGGGACAGACCCGGCGTCAATAACCAAGTGATCGCGTTCCTCGCGCCGTTTGTTCAACTTACTGCGATGGCCTTTGTTCTTAAGTTTATTGATCTGAAGAACTTCGGTTCCGTTCTGGATCGCTCCGTCGCCTACCTGATGTTATTCACTCTGATCGTTATGTCGATTGCGAGCTTCACCGTGCCCTACAGCCTGATTGTGAAGCTGGGTCACTCAATCGCCTTGTTCGGTGTTGTCTGTGCATTCTACATCGGTATCAAAGGTTGGATCATGGGTATGAAGTCGGCCCGTCTGTTCACAATCGCCTGGTTTGCACACCTGGTCTTTATTGGTTGGTACCTGTTGGATATGACCGGGAAGATTCCAGCAACAGAGCTGGGTAACCATGCCTTTGCGATCGGCTTTATTGCGGAACTGTCACTCCTCTCAATCGCCTTTGCCGATAAGATGAATCAGGAGAAAGAGCTGAGGATTAACTCTCAGACCAAGCTACTCGATATGCAGGTCGCGATGAATCAGGAGTTAGACAACAAGGTAAAAGAGAGAACATCTGCCCTTGAAAAGGCCAACCGCCGCCTTGAAGAGTTGAGCGTCACCGATGGCCTGACCAAACTCTTTAACCGCAGATACTTCGATCAGGTTTTCCGCGACCACTATGAGCAATCATACAAAGATCAACATCCGATCAGTGTCATGATGGTCGACATCGATTTCTTCAAAAAACTGAACGATAACTACGGTCACGCGTTTGGTGACCTGTGTCTGGTGCGTGCGGCCCAACTTATCCGCAAGGTGGTCACTATGCCGGGAGCATTTGCAGCCCGCTACGGCGGTGAAGAGTTCGTTGTCGTCCTGCCTAAGACAACCGAAGAGCGCGCTGCACAGGTTGGCGAGATGCTCAGGTCAGCATTTGAAAAAACAACCGTGACGCAAGGTAATCAGAGTAAGAATATGACGATCAGTATCGGCGTTGCATGCACGATTCCATCGCAACCCGGACTGGAAGAAAAATTGTTGAGCGTCGCGGACAGCTGTCTGTATCAGTCTAAAGAGAACGGTCGGAATCAGGTCACCCGCTCAGAGCAGCTGAACGAGGCGGGCTGACACTCAATATTAATAGACATCCCGACGGTAGCGTCCCTCTGCCGTCAAAGCTTCTAGTTTTTCGCTACCCAGAATACTTCCAAGCTGGTGCTCCAGATCCTGAGCCATGCCATCACGACTGCCGCATACAAGGATCGTCGCCCCGGCATTAATCCAACGTTTGAGGCGATCACTGTGTTCGGAAACAACATCCTGAACATATCCTCTGCTCGCTTCACCGGTTACTGAGGCCAGTTCCAGCGAGTCAGCGCGGGAGTAACTGCGATTCAGATACGTCAGGTGCTCTGAGTCATACCATTCTGTCAGTTGTTTATCCCAGTGGCGGTCGAACAGTGGAGAGCGCTCTCCGAAGATTAACCAGTTATCATGCTGCCCAGACATATCTCTGACTTTCAAGTGAGCCCTGAGTCCGGCAAGCCCGGAACCATTGCCAATTAATATCAGTTTCTCTGCATCCGCCGAGCAGTGAAAAGACGGATTACAACGCACAGAAGCGCCAACAGTGTCATTCACCATCGCCTGATGACACAACCAGCCAGACCCTAGCCCAGGCGAGCCATCAGGATGGTTCTGCTCCCGGATCAAGAGTGTCAGTTCAGATTCCTCCGGAATACTGGCTATACTGTATTCGCGAATTTGCCCCTGCAAATGAAGCTGAATGATATCACCCGCCTGCCAGCTGAACTGATTTCTGACATCCAGTGTGACTTCGTATATCGGCGCACCGGGACTTCCGGAGTTAAGGTGACGACGTCCCTTAAAACGCAAAGGATATTGAGGATTGACTGGCGCTTTATCCGAAAATTCAATCGAATTAAGTTGATCAGGATGAATCACGCCAGCGTCTGCGAGCTGAGTAAACCAGGACGCAATCGTCTCAGGATCATTACGATCCACGGCCACCAGCGGCGCCAGCACCTGAGCGTCGCGCTCAAGCAAAACCGTATTTATATCGTATGAAAATCCACAGAAATGCTCATAGGTTGTATCTCCCAATCCGAGAATTGAGAAGCCCAGCTCAGGATATATCGCCAATGTTTTTTTCAACGAAGGAATAAAGAAGCGACCATTGTCCGGCGCATCCCCTTCTCCGTAGGTACTCGCAATCACAAAAAGAGAGCGACATTGACTCAGGCGATCTGGCGTCACCTGATTAAGAGGCTGATGAAGTACTTTAGCTCCCTGACTTCTGAGAATATCGACCAGTTGCAGTGAAAGTGCCTCGGCAGAGCCACTCTCACTGGCAAAAGCAACGACAGTTCGGGCATCGGAATGCTGCCTTGCTTCGATACGTCGGGCGATCACAGTCCGATAGCACCAGACTGTGAAAGCAACCCAGGCCAGAGTGAGCACTCCAGCCTGAATATAAGGAGCAACCGTCAACATAGATCAGTCCGGCAGAACCTCAAGCACAGTCACGTAAGAGCCCGTGCGCTCCGTCGCAGGTTTCTTCGCTTTATCGTCTTTATATTCGACTTCGATAAAATAGCGACCCGCGCCTTTCCAACTCAGAGTAACTTCGCCTTTTTTATCTGCGACTGCAGTAATTTCATCCTGACTGTTGCGATAGCGGGTTCCTTCACGAATGGCGGTCAGTTCAGCGCCTTCAGCAGGCTCACCATCAATCAGAAACTTAAAAGTCGCTTGCTCACCGGAATACAGATCGTTCGGGTGCGTTACTGGCACCAGTTCCAGCCCTGTGTTCGTTGGCTTCAGCGTTTCATTGGTCGGTGCACCAAGCGTGACAAAGGTTTCCATACGGCGGGAAGACTGCATGATGCGCAGCTTGTCGGCTTTTTCCGGTACGTTTTCAGCAAAACCTTCCTCGGTATATTGCTCGCCACGCCCAGGGTACATGCGACGCTCACCGTCTTCTTCCCACATGGCACGCATACCTGTGCTCGCTGTGAAGATTTTGTAGGTGCCTTCCTCTTCGAGTTTTACATCGAAGACAGTGCGGTATTTACCCGTATGCAGATTTTCTGCTTCGTGTTTATCGCCGTCTGGCTGAAGAACGACCAGATCATTGAAACGAACGGCGTGATAGTTAGCGACAAAAATATCGTTAGAAACTGCAGCCTCGAAACCAACCCAGCGATCTTCGCCTGAGAGTTGTGTCTCCTGTGGGAGAATCCAGGCGCGATGTGCTTCCACTGAGAGCGTACTTGCAACCAGTGCGCTCAGTACCAGGGGCTTTAATAGATTCTTTTTCATCTGCATTTCCTTAAGGTTTGATGGTCAGTTCGATAGCGCCCAGTTCAGAGCTACCCTGTTCTTCAAAAGTCACTTCGCTGCTCTGCGGCCAGCTGAATGGGATATTGATTAACTCACGTCCACCGACTTCCCGTGCAGCTTCTACACGCAAGCGATAATCACCCGGCTGCAGGTCTGCTAGGGGGGACTCGCCAACAGTAAATTCAAGATCATGAGCACCCGGGCCGTAGGTTGCACCGCTGACACCATCGACCGGCATTTCCAGTGAGCGCCCACTGCGACGCCACCACTGGCGCATATCTTTCAACCACTTTTCGCCTTCGGCGTTCCGCATATCCACGTCGTACCAGACCGCGAGATTACTCACGACCTGATTACGATTATCTTCAATCCAGACAGCGACGTAGGGTTTATGATATTCGGCGACGTCCAGCTTCGGGATCTCTACAGAGACAGAGAAATCAGCCGCGTGTGCCTGCGTAAAAGATGCGAAGGCAACCGCGGTCATCAGTCCGGATTTAATTAGTTTCATCAGCGACTCCTTAGTGCGCAGCGAGAACGAGTAAAATAAGTGGCACCACAACCCCAAGCGCAACCAGTGGCCAGGTGCTTGGGCGTTGCCTGGCATAACGGGCGAGCAACCATAATCCGCTCAGGGAAAAAACCAGACAAAGCACCGAAAAAATATCGATAAACCACGACCACGCGGTATTGGTATTTCTACCTTTGTGCAGGTCATTAAGGTAAGAAATCACCCCACGATCTGTGTTTTCATAAATAAAACTGCCTGTTTCCAGGTCAATACTCAGCCAGGCATCCCCGCCGGGTTTGGGCATGCCGAGGTAGACTTCATACTCATCCCATTCGGCATAAGCATCTGGAGTGGGGATATCATGTTCATCGCTCAGCCAACGACGAACGGCCATAGGCAACGGTCCTTCCGAGCGACTCTGAACCGCACTGAGCATGCCCGGTGAGAGCTCTGCTTCGACGGTTGTGCGTTCAGGATCTGCCGGGATATCAGCGGCGTGATTGAGAGTAATACCTGTGAATGCGAACAGAATCATGCCCACCAGACACACTGCTGAACTGATCCAGTGCCACTGGCGCAATGTGCCGGGTAAAAATCGAGAAAACATGACACCATCCAAAAAAGCCCATCAGCGAACGGTGAGAATACTAACAAACAGCAAGATAATGAGAAGTATTTTTATTTGATAATGACACTTCTATGCATTATCAAAAGATGATATCCGTCCGTAAAAAAAGGGCCTTCCGGCCCTTTTCTATTCATTCTGATCTCTGATCAGAAACGTACGTTCAGACCTACCCAGAGGTTACGACGCTTGTCTTTGTTGTTGTAATCATCTTCGAATACAACCTCGCTGACAGCACCCCGGCCCGAAGCATATTCGTACTCTCCATCCCCATCGATATCGTCGTACTCAACGCTGTAGGTGGTGAAGTCCTGATCCAACAGGTTGTTAATACGGCCGTACACACTGAAGTAGCTATTCACCGCATAGGTTGCGCCGAGGTGCAGTACGCGATAATCCTTGTAGTACAGAGGATCGTTGTCATCATCGACGCCGCGGAAGCGAGCCGAGCGCGTCTCACTGGTCAGCTGCACATTCAACTTAGTATTCACATCCCAATCGAGAGTGACATTACTCATGTGCTCCGCCGTATTCGTCAGCGGCTGTCCTTCCTGCGAACCAGAAAGCTGACGGCTGTCGGTGTAGGTGTAGTTCCCACGTACAGCCAGTGCATCAATGATCTGGAAACGACCAGCGACTTCCGCACCACGGATCAACGCATCATCGATATTGATTACCTGAGCCCACGAGTCATAACCCAAATCTTCGTATTCACCAAGGTTCACACAGGGGCGTTCACCGCCAGTCTGAGCACATGTCTGTACTGAGTCACCACGGGCAATTTTATCTTCGAAGCGGTTGTGGAAAATGGTCGCGTTAAAGCTATGACGGTTGACCAGGGACTCCCAGTAAACAGCTGCTTCGGTATTGCGGCTTTTCTCCGGCTCAAGATCCGGGTTCCCCGCAAAAGGAACGGTACCCTGGCCTCCAAAGCCGGTTACACCGTCGTAAAGATCAGTTGTTTTTGGAGTTTTATAACCACTGCTCACACCACCTTTCACCGTCCACTCTGGCGTCAGGCTGTATACCGCGTACAAGCGAGGGCTGACATTGCTACCGAAAGCATCGTGATCGTCGTAACGCAGACCCGCAGTCAGCGTAAAGTCTGGTACCATGGTCCAGCTGTCTTCAGCGAACAACGCGTATGTCGTAAAGTCTGATACCTCTCCCGACTCACCATCTTCGCGTCCAAATACACCGTCGGTCAGCTCCGCATCAATGTACTGACCACCGACGATAAACAGGTGATCACCGGCCAGGTCTTCGACTGGAATTTCAAGCTTGGCATCCAGCGTGTACTGGCTGCTTTCCATAGTACGGTCTGGGCGTGGCAGAAACGTCTCTTCAGCAATCGCACGGCGCTCGTCTTCACTCAGGCCAGCGTAGTCGCCAGTGCCGTCGTACATCTCCTGCAGCAATTGTCTTTCAGACACTGACAGCGGTACGGTACGGCCGTTGTTATTTGTCTCGATGTTCTGCAAAGACACCAGGCTCTTACCAAAACTCCAGCTGCCCTCGTGAGCGATTGCCCACTGGTCGCGGGTGAACTCCTGATCCTGTGCATAACCTGCACGAGGATTAACCACACCGCCCCTTGCTTGCCAGAGGGTATCAATACTGTCGACCGTCCCGAGAGGGAAACTGCCATCTTCCAGTGGTTCGTTGTCATATACCTGCTTCGATGTGTCGTAATCGAAGGTCAGGCTCTGGTTTTCTGCTACCTTCCAGTTCAGACCTACACCCACATTGTGATTGGTGTTATCTGTAGTTTTACCGCCGCTGCCGAAGCCAAGAGAGCGTGTCTGTTCAACACCGTTAGGGTCGGTGACTGAGTCGTACTCTGGCTCTGATGCATCGCGCTTATAAATACTGCCACGCAGCTCCATACCAAGAACATTTTCAATTAACGGGCCTGCCACACTGAAGTCAGCCGTGGTATCCGCACCGTACTCGTCGTACTCCTGGAAAGTGCGGCTGATACTTGCAGAACCTGTCCAGTCATCGGTCACCTTCTTGGTGATAATGTTGATTACACCGCCCAGAGCATCCGCTCCATATAGGGTAGACGCTGGTCCGCGGATAACCTCAATACGTTCGATCGCATCAATCGGCGGAATGTGGTTGAACTGATTACCACCGAAATTATTCGGATAGATATCACCATGGTTATTCTGACGACGACCATCAATCAGGATCAGAGTGTAATCTGCTCCCATACCACGGATCGAAATAGTCCCCTGGCCCGTTTTATCCCGGGTCTCACCGATATCGACACCTTCCAGTTCACGGACGGCATCCAGAAGCGTGACATAAGGACGTGAGCGCAGATCTTCCTGAGTGATTACAGAGATACTGGCTGGAGCATCAACCACTTTCTGCTCATAACCGGCCGCCGTAACAACGAACTTATCCAATTCGATCGGCTGCTCTTCTGCTGTTGCAGAGAAAGAAGCAACAACCGCTGCAGCGAGTGCACTCAAAGGAAAAAGCTGATTTCGAAACTTCATGTTTAAGGTCCATACGGGGGAATTTGCGCGTATACTATTTTCACTTAATTACAAATGCAAATGTTTTTCATTTGTAACTTCACTCACAATACACTTATTAATTTTAATAAAACCGTGTATGGACAAAGGCCTCTGGACCGGAGGCCGATGCGTATTGCAGGAGTCTTACTGGTTTTGAGAGGTTTCGCTGGCGCGAAATTGAGTCGGAGATACGCCGTACCATTTTTTGAAAGCGCGGGAAAATGCACTGACGTCTGAAAAGCCGAGCATAAACGCCAGCTGTGTGATGGTAGTACCGGGCAGTGCCAGGTGTCTCTCTACCAGCGTCCGGCGCGTTTTCTCGAGCAGGGCTTTCCAACTCAGATCTTCGTCAGTCAGACGCCGCTGCAAACTACGCACACTCATGTGAAAGCGTTCAGCAGCATCGGACAAGCTGGGCTCGCCTTCGGGAAGCTGTCCTTCGAGCCATAACGATAGCTGAATCACAAGTGAGCCTTTTTCCTGCTCAGCGAGTCGCTCATTCAGTGTTGCTTCGAGCATGGCAACCATCTGGTTATCACTGGAGTGAAGCTCGGCGGCTGCCTGCTTCCGGTCGAACGTCAGGCCGTAGTAATCGCTTCTGGTCGGTGTCACACGAAAGTAGCGGGCCATCGACGCACAATAATCCTCGTCATGATGTGCCACATGAACTTCAAGAGGGTTCAACGCAGGATCTACCCTGAGTCTGACTAATCGCATCAGACTGGACATCACATACTGTATTCCCTGCGGGTGAGGCACGTGCCCGCTTGAAGGGCGAAACTGCACGCACACGGTCGTATCTTCAACCACTAGTTCAGCCCGAACCGCGTCACTGATCAGCCTCTGGTAGCGAGCGAGGCGCTGAAGAACACTGAGCATGCTGCCACCCGCAGACAGTGCCAACCCCAGTCCACCAAATGCAGAGTACTCGCTTCGACGAGCCATATTGATGCCCAGAGAAGGGTCCTGAAGACGATTCTCAGCAGCGGTCAGTAAGGCAGAGGTCGCATCCACACTGATCCAGACCTCCGGGTTAAACGTATCTTCTACCGAGACACCATACTCCGCAAACAAGGCCGCGGGATCATCACCATGCTGTTGCAGCAGATTGGCCAGCGGGCGCAGAAACATGGCCACCGCTTTAGGTTGCTCAGTCATTGGCGTCTCCTGTCAACTGGTTGGCGGTGAGTGCAAAGCATGGAAACAGGTTTCTCTCCAGTATGTAATCAAAGGCCTGTGTACGTCTGCCGGGCCACGAGTTTGGAGTACAAGTATGACTGATACCACGGATAAAAACAGCGAACGCTTTCAGGCACTACGTGCTAAGGATCGTCAGGTTCAGAAAGAACTGATGCAGGTGAGCGACAAGGTTCGAGCTCGTCACCCGTTTCTGGTTAAGCACCAGAATGCCGTCGGCATGGGCATTTTTCTGGTCAGTATTGCCGGGATGATTCTGAACGGCGTACTCTGGATGGAAGGCATCATGCCAGCCTGGATGGTCATCGTATTAAGTGCGTTCTGGACATCACTACTGCATGAGCTGGAGCACGACCTGATCCATTACATGTACTTCCGTAAGCAGCCTGTCTGGCATCACTTGATGATGGCAGGTGTCTACCTTGCACGTCCCCTTACCCAGAACCCCTGGATTCGTCGCTACCTACACCTGCATCACCACAAAGTGTCGGGCACAGAAACAGATCTGGAAGAACGCGGTATTACCAACGGCGAAAAATGGGACTGGAAGCGTTTCCTGATGGTCGGCGACAACATGCTGGCTTTTTATCTGCGCGCTGGGAAATACTTCGTCGTGCCGAAAAAGTTACTGAAGCAAGGTAAAATCAATAAAACAGACATTAAAAACTTAAGGATTATCGGTGCACTCAGTTTTAACCCTGTCGGTTATATCAGTTACACCATCTGGCATGGCTTCGTGCTATTTCACCTGGCTAATGGCATTGCCTGGGCATTGGGAGCGACAATTGACTGGCCCCAATGGCTGCTGGCACAGGAAGCCTGGGTAACTGCGACCGTTGTTATCCTGATTGCACCTAACGTGCTGCGTACTTTCTGTCTGCACTTTATTTCATCGAATATGCATTACTTTGGTGACAACACGCCGGGGATTATTCATGAGCAATGTCAGGTGATGAATAAGTGGTATCTAATTCCACTGCAACTGTTCTGCTTTAACTTTGGCAGCACTCACGCGATCCACCATTTTGTAGTGCGTGACCCCTTCTATATTCGCCATTTAAGCGAGAAAGAATCCCATGAAGTGCTCCGCCGTCACGGTATTCGATTCAATGATATGGGAACGTTTAAGCGCGCGAATCGTTTGAATGAGCGTGCTGCTTAGTGAGTTATTAGCTCAGTGAGTGCTGCATGTGCGCCAGAGATGGCGCACATGCAGCTCTTCTCGCCCCTAACACGCAGCCAATGACTGTAGCGTTATCCTGACAGCCGGAAAAAATTCAGATGCCCGCCTTCCAGCCATTTGTCACAGGGTAACGACGGTCACGACCAAATCCACGGCGAGTCACCCGAACACCGATCGGCGCCTGACGTCGCTTGTATTCGTTCACATCCACCAGCCGCACTACCCGCATCACGTCTTCCCGGTTATGGCCGGCCGTGATGATCTGCTCTGCACTTTCATCGTGTTCGATGTACCGCTCCAGAATATCGTCCAGCACAGGGTACGCTGGCAGGCTGTCTTCATCGACCTGATCCGGCGCAAGTTCCGCGGAAGGGGGCCGGTCAATCACACGCTGAGGGATAACAGGTGATATAGAATTCCGATACTCGGCAAGGGCAAAGACTTTGGTTTTATACACGTCTTTTAATGCACCATAGCCACCGGCCATATCACCATAAAGCGTCGCATAACCGACAGCCATTTCACTTTTATTGCCGGTTGTCAGGACCATGTAGCCCGTCTTATTCGATAGCGCCATTAACAACACACCGCGACAACGGGATTGCAGGTTTTCTTCAGTGGTGTCGACCTTCAGTCCCTCGAAGTCGGGGGCAAGTGCAGACATAAATTCACGATACATAGGTTCAATCGAAATGGATTGATACTTAACTCCCATGGCCTCAGCCTGCAACGCTGCATCCTCTTTGCTCATACCAGAGGTATAGGTAAATGGCATCATCACAGCACGCACACGTTCTGGCCCCAGAGCATCAACGGCAACGGCCAACGTCAGAGCTGAATCGATTCCGCCAGAAAGGCCTAGTACAACCCCCGGAAAGCGGTTTTTATTCACATAGTCGCGAACGCCAACGACCAGGGCGTTATACAGGCTGGCAAGACCATCTTCCCGCGCTTCCCGCGATTCAGACTCAGCACGTAACTCGCCTTGCCCGAACACCACATACGCCTGATCTTCCCGCCAGGAGGCCATCTGCAACACGCATTCGGACGCAGCATTGACGGCAAATGAACTGCCATCAAACACCAGCTCGTCCTGTCCACCCGACTGATTCACATAAAGAACCGGCAATTTGTGCTGGGATGTATGCTTCTTAATGAGGTCTATACGCTCCTGCTGCTTCCCGCTATGGAACGGAGAGGCATTGAGGTTCAGGATAACATCGGCTCCGGCGTCGGCAGCCATGGCTATCGGCGCATCAAACCAGACGTCTTCGCACACGGTAAGCCCCAGTTTAACGCCATGTAGCTCTATCACCTTCGCGTCTTTACCGGCTGAGAAGTAGCGTTTTTCATCGAAGACCTGATAATTCGGTAGCTCCTGTTTGGCGTACTCTCCAAGACAAACACCCTCAGACCAGACCCCTGCGCAGTTATAGAGACGATTATCCCTGGCAACTGGGTAACCTATCGCGATGGCAATATCATGACTGACCGCCGCGACTTCTCTCAACGCCTCGTTGATACGGGGCTCAAGACTTGGACGCATCAGCAGGTCTTCGGGCGGATAGCCCGTCAGAGCGAGTTCACTGAATACAATCAGCTGAGCACCATCGTCGGCAGCTTTCTTGGCTGCTTCTATAATTTTCGCCGTATTGCCGGGGATATCGCCGACGTGAAAGTTACATTGCGCCAACGCAATTTTCAGGGTGGCAGTCAGTGACTTGGACATGGTCTGGGGGTACTCTCTTCAGTAATGCGCGTATTGTCTGGAAATACGCATCAGGACGCAAACCGGAAGACTAATGAATCATCCAATTTCCATCGGACGGGGCAGCCGCCTGCTGTCGCTCTACAGCTACTATTCGCTGATTCTTGCGCTGTCGATCGTCGTCGTCGACGGTCTCGATTCAATGGACGTCATCGTTGGCAAAGAGGCTCCCCACCTCTTTCTCGTACTTTCATCGCTTTATGTACTTGCAGCCGCGGTCTTCGTCGCGCTAATAACCCGGACAACCGATTCGCAGGGAGCTACCACCTACCTGTTCCTGGAAACAGCGCTGCTGACCGGCATGATGTTCGCTTCGGGCGGACTCACCGCCGGTTTCTCTAGCCTGTTGCTGATACCGGTCGTCATGGCCAATCTACTCGCCCCAGGCATACTGGGGTACAGCGTTGCTGCCTGGCTCAGTCTTGCGGTCATCTATACCGAACATATCGCACCGGGCGAGTTTGGCATCAGGGATACGGCCAATACCGGTGTGTATGGGGGCATCTGCTTTGCTCTCGCCTGGTTAACTCAGCTGCTGTCGCATCGTATCGATGCCGCACTGAATCTCGCTCAGGATACCGCCCGTGATGTTCAGCGCTTACAGCGCCTGAGCCAGCAGGCGTTGATGAAACTGCCGGATGGCATCATTGCCTGTTCGAAAGAAAAACGGATTCTGTTTATTAATGACACTGCGGCATCCTGGTTTAAGCTGGAACCCGGCGCCGCGGTACCTGAGTGGCTGATAACGGCACCGGCTCAGGAAAGCCTTGCGGGAAAACTGCAGGGGCTGACAGTCACCCGTCTGGAGGCAGAAGGCCCCGATGAGGATTGTCTACTGCTTATTGAAGACGAAGCGCGTCTCTCAGCAGAAGTTCAGCAAGCCAAGCTGGCATCGTTAGGTCGCCTCACCGCCAGTATTGCCCATGAAATCCGTAATCCACTTTCAGCTCTTAATCAGGCCGCACAACTGCTGGACGAATCTGAGCACCTGCCCGCTGAAGATAAAAAGCTGACCGCCATTATTGAAAACAACAGCCAACGAATTAATCGTATTATTGGGGACATCCTGCAGCTCTCACGAGGCAAGCGGCCAACAGCTACACCTCTGAAACTCCATAGCTACGTCGACAACTTTTGTCAGAACTTCCGTCAGGTCAGTGGTGAGAATTGTCTGATATTTTCCTATGATGCTGATAGCGAGTTAACCGTACTATTCGATCCGGATCATCTGAATCAGGTCCTGACCAACCTGTGTCAGAATGGTCTGCGGCATGCCCGGAAAGCACGGAAACAGGAGGCTGAAGTCGTCTTACGTATTCTTTCAGAATCCGATAGTAGTGCATCCCTTGAAATCACAGACAACGGCTTTGGCATTGCTGATAACCAGGTATCGCGGCTCTTTGAGCCCTTCAATACTACCGAACACGACGGTACAGGATTAGGACTCTATTTATGTCGCGAACTGTGTCAGGCCAACCAGGCAAGCATCGAGTTTGCTGGTAACGACCCGGGCGCACGTTTTCTTGTCAGGATGAAACGCGCATGAAACTGCGGGATATGTCACACCAGCGTCAACTCAACTCAGTAATAATATAAGGCCATGATGACAAACAGGAACTCCCCGGCAATGCTGCCCGACTTATGCGCACTGATCGTTGATGACGAGCAGGACATTCGCGAGCTGATAGGCATGGCCCTGGAACGCATCGATATAAAATGCGAACAGGCTGCCAATGTCACTGAAGCCATGGCATTACTTGAGTCGGGAAATTTCCATTTCTGTATCACCGACATGAAACTGCCCGACGGTGATGGCATTCAGTTAATCCATCACTGCAATCGCAACTACCCGGACATGCCGGTGGCTATGATCACTGCGTTTGGCAATATGGAAGTCGGCGTGAATGCCCTTAAAGCAGGCGCTTTCGATGTTGTTGCTAAACCGCTTGATATTCAGCAACTACGAAATCTGGCAACAGCTGCACTAAGACTGTCGAAAGTAACGGGAACACTCCCGGAGCAATGCACCAATCTTATTATTGGCGACTCCCCCCCGATGCAGGAACTGCGCACCACGCTGCGCAAAGTCGGACGCACTCAGGCACCGGTATTTATTCAGGGCGAATACGGCACAGGCAAAGAAGGTATTGCACGCGCTATTCACCTGCTTAGCTCACGAACTACCCACCCTTTTATTACTGTTAACTGTGACGCGCTTCAGGACGAGAACGCAGCGGAGACCCTGTTCGGCTATATGGACGATCACGGCACCCTTCATGATGGCCTCGTCCAGAATGCTCACCAGGGCACATTGTTTCTCAACAATATCGAGCACCTTGGTCTGGAGTTTCAGGCCCAGCTCCTGCAGCTTCTGACCGATAAGAAGATCCGGGCGCTGCATGACACTCACGAACATGATCTGGATATCCGTATCATCAGCGCCAGCAGTGCGGATCTGCCAGCATTGGCAAGCTCGGGTCACTTCCGTCAGGACCTGCTCTTCCGTATCCGCGTAGTACACCTGAGCGTGCCACCATTACGCACTCACCGTGAAGATATCCCGCAGCTCACCACCCACCTGCTACAGACCTATGCCAGCCAATGGGATATGCCTGAAGTATCAGTCTCTGATGAGGCATTACGGGCTATCTGTGAATACGACTTCCCCGGGAACACGCGGGAACTCGATGCCATACTTCAGCGTGCCTTTACCCTGATGGAAGGCGAAGAAATCCAGCTGAGTGACCTCAGCTTCGAACCGGAAACGCCGCAGGGTGGCTACCATTCAAACAACGAGGCCGTCGGCGACCTTGAGGGCTACCTTGAGAGGCTCGAGCGTGAAGCAATTGAAGAGGCCCTTAACGCAACACGCTGGAATAAAACCGCAGCGGCAGAACGTCTCGGCATCAGCTTCCGGGCGCTTCGATACCGCCTGAAAAAACTGGCGATCGACTAAGTAAAATCAATTGGCGATTAGACTCCCTCCGTCACCCTGCCCGAACAAGCCTTGAAAGACCGTATAAAAATACGAAAAGCGCCTGAGTGCGCTCCCTCATATGCCTGATATCGTAGCTGATTACCTATCAATCAATGAGGGTTCAGGGATGAACATCAGAAAGCAAACGCCAATTGTGCCTGCCAATGGCTTTACCCTGCTGGAGCTATTAGTTGTGGTGGCGATCAGCGGAATACTCCTTGGAGTCGGGGTACCAGCGATGGGGGCACTGATCGAGCGCAACCAGTTCAAGGCAGAGGTATCAGCATTGCACCGGGCCGTCGCACTCAGTCGGTCAATGGCGGTGTATCGAGGAGAGGCTGTGAGTCTGTGTCCCCTTACCAGTAGTAATGCGTGCGGCAACGACTGGGCAGATAGGCTCACTATCTTTGTCGACTCTAATCAAAACAGCGCTCTAGACCCAGATGAGACGACAATAAGTATTGTCTCCGCAGTGGAGAAACCTGAAAACCGTCTAGAAAGAGATCACAGCCGAGACAGTGCAATCATGTTCCGACCAAATGGCAGCGCCTTCGGCCACAACGGCACCTTGAAAGTCTGCATGGATGGAAGCACAGACCTGTCAGCAACCATCATAGTATCGGGCGCGGGCAGAATCAGGCTGGGCGAAGATAGCAATAACGATGGACTCGTTGAAGACTCAAGTGGCGACGCAGTCACATGCTCATGAACGGATCCAGGTATCCGCTACTAGAGAGAAATTCGCTACAGAAATGTGCCAAATAACGCCATCAGAGCCCACTTACTAACAGATAATAACCGCTCGTCAGAGGGAAGTCGGAACCAGCGCACGTTCAAAATACTATAGTTGTGTGAAAATAGCGTCAAAAGCATCAACGGTAATCAATTATAAAGATGGCAGAGAATATGAAAGCATCGGCGTTTTCGAACGGTTTTACTCTCCTGGAGCTGATGGTCACACTGACTATTGTCGGCATCGTTGCAGCTATTGCCATTCCATCCATGAGTGACATGGTGAACAACTCTCGTGCCGAACGTATTACCGAGCTTTTCGAACTGGACCTGCAGTTCTCCCGGAGCCATGCCATCTCGCGTGGTGATACCGTTCGCATATCGCCTCGCAACGGAGACATAGCCAACGGGTGGCAAATTGTTGCAGAAGGGTCTGGAGACATCCTCAGGCAGCGAGGTCCTTTGGATGACGGAGTGACCATTACCAGTGAAAACGGACTGAATACAATCGCGTTCACGCCGACAGGACAAATAGAGGCTACCGATAGGATCACGGTACGCACATCAGGCTGTACAGGTAATGAAGATAAACAATTTTCCCTCCTGATATCAGGTCAAATTGCAGTAACGGAGCTCGCATGCATCCAATAAAGAATCAGTCAGGCATCGGCCTTATTGAGGTGTTGGTCACCATTGTGATTACCACCATCGGCCTTCTGGGGTTGAGTGCCATGCAGATGCAATCAATCAGAACGGTCTCTGATACCGGTAACAGAACTCACGCGATCTGGGTCGCAAATGACTTGATTAATCGCATCAGAGCAAATGCAGTTGCAGTCGACAGTTACGTGACTGACAGGGAAATCAGCTGTAATGATCCACTGGGGGCAGTGAAAATGTGCGCAGCCTATTCTGCCAACGGTGCTCAGGTAGCCCCTGCAGCAGACTGTAGCAACCAGGACTTAGCCCTCTTCGATCAGTATGAAGCTCTATGTGGCATCAACACGCTGACAGGCGAGGATGGGTTCAGTAGCTCAGCGTCGTTTATCAATACACCCGGCCTTTCGATCAGCGATGAAGGTAACGGAGACTACCGCATAACCGTAAGCTGGAATTCAAGAACTGCAGGTAAAGATGCGCGGGGCAACGAAGTCTATCGATTAGAGCAAAGCACTCTTGCAGAAGATCAACGGGAAGATTACAGCTTGGTATTCAGACCATGAAAAACAGAATCTCATTACAACACGGCTTAACCCTTATCGAGTTGATGATCTCGATGACATTGAGCCTCATCGTGATTTTTGCCGTCGGCAGTATCCTTATCAGTAGCAACCAGGCGGCCTCCGTTTCCGATACGTTAGCCGACTCGCAGGAAACAGGACGATTCGCTGTAGACTACATCAACCGCCAATTACTGCGTACGGGATACGACCCGGACGATGCAGGTGTCGTAGCGTTTGGAGATCTATGCCTCGCAGCCGGAGATATAGTTTGTATTAATGAATCAGCCAATGGCACTGGCGACCGATTGGCCGTTCGACGTATGGCTGAAGCGGGAGAAAGTAACGCGGTTACTTGTTATGGGAGTGCACTTCTGGATGCTGCGGACGCAAATATTACGACCGATGTGGTGGTGACAGACGTCTACTGGGTAGCCGTGGATGATAATGGATTGAGCAATTTACGGTGCCAAACCTTCGATGAAGACGGAACCGTTCGTGCCAACCCCGGTGATAGTTTCGGCAATTCACAAGCTTTGGCGGCTGGAGTTCTAGCAATGCACGTATTGTATGGTCAAAGTAATTCAGCACCTATTGACGACACCTTAAATGTGACAACCTACTTTAACGCTGCTCAAGTAACCGACTGGGGAAATGTATACGCCATGCGCATTGGCTTTCTCACTCAGGCGTTAACGAATACGGAAGCACAGAGTTGGGAACAGAATTACATTGTCCTCGATTCACTGAACTATCAATTTGATGATCAAACAGCGAGACAGGTTTTTACTACCACTGTCACGCGTTTAAATTAAGTTTGAGGTAGCCCTATGAAAAAATTGCAACAAACAGGCAGCGCACTGATCGTCAGTTTGATCATGCTAACCTCCGTAACTTTTCTCGCCGTTCTCAGCCTTCAGAGCTCTACGACGCAGATACGCATCGTAAGCAACCTCCAGATCAAAGAAGATGTTTTCCATACATCTAAGCGGGAACTAGCCACAAAGTATGACAGTTATCGCAAAAGTGCGATCAACTCGGATGAGCTACTGTCCGCTGTGAGCCTTGCTGGGGCAGCCCACCGAGTAGATACAGGTGTAGTGATAGATAGCAGCAGTTATCGGTCTATATCATCTCAAGTAACATCTCAGTCAGATATTGCGACTTCAATGAATTACAATTGGAGCGAAGGAAACAGTGTTGGTTACTTTGCCCCCCTACTATTCGAAATCCACTCTACCACTGTAGATAAAAGCGACCGTTTCAAGTCTGAGCAGGTTCTCGGGTTTATGTTCTCAGTACCAACACCTGAACGTAACTAAGGAGAGAATAATGAAAAAATTAAGTATTCTGATCGCAGCAACTTCTCTCCTCACCCAGCCGGTGATGGCAGACGATATTGAAATATTTACTGGCGGCGGAAGTGCAGGTAGCGAGAACATTCTTCTGATCATGGATACCTCGCGAAGTATGTCAGAGTGGGCAAATGACACTGAGACACCTCCATATGATAATAGCGAAGTATACGATGGTTATGGATTTGAGCCCAATTCCGTTTACTTATTCAATATAGATAGCATCGGAGATATAGAGCACCTCACTACGGATGAAGTACAAGCGATTAAAGAGCACGAGGTCGACATCAATGACCTCAACTGCACCTATAAGAATGCCATTAATAGCGACCTTGAGAATCAAGGGTTAAGCATAAACACCTATGCTTTCTTTGAAAACAATGTAGGTTGGGAAGGCTCTACTGTAGGTACAAACAATGCTTCTATCGTCCAGTGCCGGGAGAGCTATCGTTACGAATTCAACTCTCAAAGCTATCGTTATCTCGTAAATACAGAAGGGTATAATGACTTCGATTTTCCATATACTAATGAACAAAGAAAACAAGGACGCTGTCTGTTTGGATTCTTCGGTATATGTCTCACGTGGGAATATATTGATCTGAGCTATGATTGGGATCGTGATACCTACGACGTATTATGGAAGGGTAATTATCTTAATTACAAAGGTTCAGATGCCGGTAGTACAACTCCCGTAATGCGTATTGATATAGTAAAACAAGCAGCAAAAGACGTAGTGGGTGCAATGTCATCCCCCAATAAATCTGTTGCTTTAATGCGTTTTAATTCCACCTACTATTCTGGTGGTAGTGAACGATTCGGCAAAGGGGGATATGTAGATATCCCAATGACCCCTGTGACAGAGCTAGGGGATAACTTCAATAACGAAATCGACTCTTACGATGCATTCGGTGGTACTCCAATAGAGCAGTCACTCTACGAGGCCTACCGGTATCTCAGTGGCAATGGTGTAGTCTATGGGCGCAACGGCCACCGAGGCGTATGGGATAAACCCATCGATGATGCCTGGAGAGATAATTCAACATCCGGCAACGGTATTATTCAAGCGTATAACAATTTTACCATATTCAATGAATCAAGTAGCGAAGAGTCAAGAACTGGCTGGGTATATAACGCTCCCGAATTCGGCGGGTGTAAACCTTCGACGAAGATTGTTTTATTTAGTGATGGAGCGCCTTCGCTGCAGGATGATGCGAGTGAGTACATTGAACCCCTCATTCGGACAGCCCCTCTAGACTCCGCCAGTTATATCAGTAGAGACTGTGAAACATCCGACGGAATTGGGGGTGAATGTGCTGAAGAAATGGCCAATTACCTCAAAAATGTCGATCACAGGCCACTCGATGTTGCGGGCAGTCAATTGGTCACAATTGATACCATCGGTGGATTCCTAACAGGCTCCACAGTCGCTGAAGAAAAACTTCGTAACATTGCTGAGGCTGGAGGAGGCAACCTCTATTTAGCCGATAACTATGATGCTTTGGTAGAGTCATTCACCAAAGCAATTAACGGCAATCCCTTAGAAGAACCTGCCACCTTTACGTCTCCAGCTATTGCCGTCAGTTCATTTAATAGCCTTGAGCTCAGCGACGAACTGTATTACGCGGTATTCGAACCTGCGATCGAAGGTGGCTGGAAAGGGAATCTGAAGAAGTACAAGGTAACCTCTGAGGGTGTCGTTGGCGCCGATGGAAGATCTGCAGTTGATTCTGCATCCGGTTACTTCAAGGACACAGCTCAAAGCTTTTGGAGCACTGCGCCAGATGGCGCTGACGTTACCAAAGGTGGAGCCGCTAGCCTGTTCACCAGCTCGCGTAATATTCTGGGTGTACTTAACGGTAGTGTAGAAACTTTGACTGAGGCGCGGGTATTAACCCTCAGTGATGAGACTCTTGGATTAGACTTGCTTCAAGTTGACGACTTGTTAGACAGCCCGGAGACTGGCCTCACGGGGCGACAGCGTTTAGCTAAGTGGATTGTCGGTAAAAATGACGACGACACCCCGCGCCAGGAAATGGAAGATCCCATTCACAGCCGCCCCCTGGTTTTAAACTATGCCAGTGGACCAGTGGTCTTTGTGGGCACAAACAGTGGTTACCTACATGCATTTAACACAGAAACAGGCGCTGAGCTTTTCTCACTCATACCCCATGAGCTGCTAAATAATCCGCTCTTTTACCTGGATAGTGAAAACTTTGCATACGCTGAGAAGACATACGGTTTTGATGGGCCGATCACGTACTGGCATAAAGACACTAATTTAAATGGCCTCATTGAATCCGGCGAAAAAGTATATCTGTATGTAGGCATGAGACGTGGCGGCCACAGTTACTATGCATTCGACGTATCCAATCCTACGTCGCCCTCACTCGCGTGGCAGAAGAATGGTCCCTACTCCGACAGCATTACTAAAAATGCTCCTTCAGTTTCATCTGGCTTTGACCGTCTTGGTCAGACCTGGTCGTCCTTACGCCCAGCTATGATTCGCTGGGGAACCGAGGAAAACAAGGTTGTCCTGATTGCAAGTGGGGGTTACGACCCCGATGAAGATGGTACGAGCAGCGAGGGGACTGAAAAACGCTTTCCTCACGATGTAGGTAACACAATCTATATCCTTGACCCCGAAACAGGGGCCATTCTCTGGGACGCGTATTCAGACCTCTCAGCGCTTAACGGAGATATGACCAGCAGCTTTGTAGCAAACCCCGTATTAGTAGACACGGATACTGACGGAAACGTGGACAGAATCTATGCAGCGGATGTAGGAGGACGGGTCTGGCGCTTTGACCTCAGAGGCAATTCGCCCGCGGACATCTACGGGGGGGTGATTCTCGATATCAACACGAGCGAGGTAGAGGGCCGTAGTGGTAATAGACGCTTCTTCTATAGCCCTGATGTCACTAAACTTAAAGATACTGTGTATATCAGCATAGGTTCCGGCTATAGGGCACATCCGCTTGAGACTGCTGTTGATGACCGCTTCTTTGTGATTAAAGATTCAACACAGTTCGACTCGAACACAGGTAAACCCGTATATCCAGAAGTTAATCTTTCCGACCTGAAAGAATGGACCAGTGCAAATCTTGCTGTAAATGTTCCCGGCTGGTTCGTGAATTTCACCGCCACAGGAGAAAAAGCTTTTGCTCGTTCGCTAACCCTCGATGGTATCGTCCGCTTCAGTACCTTCGCAGTAAATAGTAACGATGCGATTTCAGAATGTACCGGGAACCTGGGCAAATCAATTAATTACAAGCTATGTCTACCGGGAGCCACATCCTGCGGGGGGGAAAGCGTATTTGAGAGAACTGAGGGTCCCTCTCGTCCGCCCACCCCACCAACAATAGTTCCCGGCGGCGGCGGCGGCGGCGG